>JBAXPT010000318.1:0-1522 GCA_037132095.1 Actinomycetes bacterium | reverse complement strand
CGTCGAATACTGCACATCGACACGTGAATTTACCGACGAAGACCGCGCCGAGGCGCTCGAGCTTCTCTTCGCGGAATCACCTGCACAAGTGGCACCAAAGAGCATAAAACTCCACGAACCAGCCAAGGCCTAAGTACCCTACTTACCATCGAGCATGGCCGCTCTCGCCCGCTGCGGGCTATGGTGCGCGCAGTAGAACGACAATCTCTCGGCACCTAAACGCAGACCAAGGAGCAGTAATGGATTTCTCAATGAGTGCGCGTGCTCAAGACCTCAAAGAGCGCCTTCAAGCGTTTGTAGATGAGAGAGTTGAGCCTGCAACTCCTACCTACTTTGAGCAGATTAAGGACTCCGGCGACAAGCGTTTTTACCCGCCGATCATGGAGGAGCTGAAAACCGAGGCGCGCGCACGCGGTCTCTGGAATCTCTTTCTCCCCAACGATAAGTGGGGACCAGGTTTAACCAATGTTGAGTACGCGCCATTAGCTGAGATCATGGGGCGTAACTACCTAACGTCTGAGGCTACGAACTGCGCAGCTCCCGATACCGGCAACATGGAGGTACTCGCGGAGTTCGGTACCCCAGAGCAGCAGGACCAGTGGCTAGTACCGCTACTCGAGGGCGAGATCAGGTCATGTTTTGCGATGACCGAACCGTGGGTGGCATCCAGCGATGCAACAAACATCACGAGCCGCATCGAGCGCGATGGAGACCACTATATAGTTAACGCTCACAAATGGTGGACAAGCGGCGCTCTCTCGCCCCGCTGCAAGGTTGCAATTCTTATGGGGGTCTCAGACCCCAATGCCGATCCTCACCGTCGCCATTCTCAGATTCTCGTGCCGATGGATGCTCCAGGGGTAACCGTCGTGCGGGGACTAACAGTTTTCGGGCATGACGAAGGCCCAGGCCATGCTGAGACACTCTTTGAGAATGTTCGACTCCCAGCCTCTGCAATTATCGGTGGAGAGGGCAACGGATTTGCGATAGCGCAGGCACGCCTTGGCCCCGGGCGCATCCACCACTGCATGCGAGCTATCGGGCTTGCCGAGAAGGCGCTTGAGCTCATGTGCATGCGGGCACAGATGCGCGTTGCATTTGGAAAGCCTCTTGCAGATCAAGGTGTCGTTCGTGACCGGATCGCAGAGAGTCGTATGGAGATTGAGCAGGCTCGCCTACTTACGCTCAAGGCTGCGTGGTTAATGGATACGGTCGGCGCAAAGGGAGCACGCATCGAGATCTCGGCCATCAAGGTCGTTGCTGCTCGTACTGCAACGAATGTGATCGATCGCGCCATCCAGCTCTTTGGTGGTGCCGGTGTCTCAAGCGACTGGCCGCTCGCCGATATGTACGCGCACGCACGTACCCTCCACCTAGTCGATGGCCCAGACGACGTTCACAAGATGCAGATTGCTCGACGCGAGATAGCGCGCTTCGAGTCACTTCGTCCCTAGCAAAGAGAAATATCCAGAATGATGATGCAGGTCAACTAATGGCAGGCACGCTGTGAAGGCGGGCACAC
>JBAXPT010000317.1:0-1522 GCA_037132095.1 Actinomycetes bacterium | reverse complement strand
AGTTATAACTGATCGTTGTGGGTGAACAGCTGCTTGTTCGAGAGTGATCTGCCCGGCTCGCACGAGCTCCTCAACGAGGCTGTTGTCATCGGTGACGCGAGCGAGGATTCCGGCGCGCAACACGTAAGCGCGCGAGTCGCCAACATGGCCGATACGCAGTCCTCCCTCAACCTGAATTGCAGCGGTGAGAGTTGTGCCCATCCCTCGCATCGCTGGATTCGCGTCGGCCTTCTCAAGAACAGCAGTATTGGCTTGTATTACAGCCTCTGTGATGAGCGATCCACCCGCAATGCCAGCACGAAGTGCCTCGATGGCGACTGCACTTGCAACCTCACCGGCTTCGTGCCCACCCATACCATCAGCTACAGCGAAGATACCGAGTCGCTCATCGTGCAGGTAGTTGTCTTCGTTGCCTTCGCGCACCATCCCAACATCAGATAGGCCCGTAGCGACGAGCCTCATCTCTGTACCTCTAGAACAGTTCCGCCGATAGCGATGCGGTCACCTCGCGAAAGAGGCTGTGCTTTAGTTATCAGAGACTCGTTGACGCTCGTTCCATTGGTTGAGCCTGCATCCTCCGCAAATAATTTGCCGTCAGAGATAAATAGGCGTACATGAATACTCGAGATGAAGTTGTCATCAATCGGGATAGTGCAACCTGGTGCGCGCCCAACAGTGTTCTCGGCGGCGAGCAGGTATCTGCGACCTGCGGAGTCGGGAGGCTCTACGACTACAACTTGCCAGCCGCGAGAGGTGCGCGTGCGCGAGGTGTCACGAGGTGCACGCTCGCGCTTCTCCGCGACTCGAGGCTTAGCGGTAAGTGGACGACTCGCGCGCATCTCGCGCACGACAACAAGTACAACGCGTGAAAGAAATACCAATAGCAGCGCGAGGAAGCAGTAACGCAGAAGGGTTAGTAGGGCATCAGACATTGGTTAAGAGGCCTCAAAACGCAGATTTACAGCGCCGATCGAGATCACATCGCCGTCAGTTAGACGCGCAGTCTGAATAGGAGATCCGTTCAGCTTTGTGCCATTCAATGATGAGAGGTCAACAAGTACCCATCCATCAGGCTCGCTTCGAATCTCACAGTGGCGCCGCGACGCTTGCGAGTCGTCAACTTGAATGCTGCACTCAGGGAGCCGGCCAACGCTTACAACATCTGCGCCGAGAACTATGCGGGTACCGTCAGCGCGCACAAGTGAACCAGCGGCTCCACCTGGGCCGGCAACGATGCGCGCCTCAATCTCAATGCGCCCGGACTTCATTTGGTTGTCGCTTACAAGCCCGACAGTGATGGGGCCAGCGAACTGAGCTTTGAGTGTGATGGCATGCTCTCGTGCTGCCTCAACTAACTCGGCCTCGATGAGTTCCTTCAGATCGTCTAGGCGAATCGCATCGGGCTCCGCGAGTGCGACGATGAACGAGTTGGGCACCAGCGCACCCTTGGTTCCAAGTGTGCGGCCGTGATCCATCTCGCGTCGGAGGCGTGTAACCAACTCGGCGGGCTGCACACCGGCTC
>JBAXPT010000316.1:0-1537 GCA_037132095.1 Actinomycetes bacterium | reverse complement strand
TCGTGTCGTTGCAGCCGCTACAGATGAGACGGAGCGACACAGACAGGTACACAAGAGTCGATCCTTAAAATGGTGGGTCGGCGAGGACGGTGCGTGCAAGCCTTGAGAACCTCGTAAGGCTCTGCAAGCGACATCATCTGCAGAAAACACATGACGGTTATCGACTCGAGAAGTTAGCGGGCGAGACGCTTACCGGTTCGAGGGGCACACCCTGGAGATGGAGGCCACCACCGAATACGAGTTAAGGCACCTTTCACGGGATGCGAAACTCGGCGAAGCGTCCGGCGGCGGCCTCGGAGATTCTCACCTGCACGCGCACCTGCTCTGCTTCATGTACCTCTACTAGTACCTCACCCTCGCGATGAAGCGATGCGAGTACATCTCCACGTGCGTAGGGAACTCCGAGTTCAACGATATTGGAGACCGATCGAAGTTGAGTCGCTATGAGTTCGAGGAGATCAGGTATCCCCTCACCGGTTAGTGCAGAGACAGGGGTTGCATCAGGGAGCATTCGACGCACCTCTGCAATGGTTGCATCATCGACGGTATCGATCTTGTTGATGACCATGAACTCAGGCAGGTCACTCGCTCCTACTTCATTAAGTACAGCCCTCACCGCAGCGACTTGACCGATGACATCTGCGGCTCCAGCATCAACGATGTGGAGAAGAAGGTCGGCATCACCAACTTCTTCAAGGGTGGATCGAAAAGCCTCAACCAATTGGTGCGGGAGTCGGCGCACGAAGCCAACCGTGTCAGAGACGAGAACTATCTCTCCACCCGAGAGTCGGAGTCGTCGCGTAGTTGGGTCGAGAGTTGAGAACAGGCGGTTCTCGACGAGCACATCTGCCTCGGTAATTCGATTTAAGACTGTTGACTTTCCGGCATTTGTGTAGCCAACGAGAGCAACATTTGGCATCGGGATTTTCATACGTGCCTTGCGCTGAGTTCCTCGTTTGCGAACAAGTTCGCTTAGATCGCGCTCCAAGCGCGCAACACGTCGTTGGATGCGTCGGCGATCGACCTCGAGTTGAGTCTCACCCGGCCCGCGAGTTCCGATCCCTCCACCCTGCTGAGACAAGACTCCACCCCTGCCTCGAAGGCGCGGCATTTGATAGCGAAGCTGTGCCAACTCCACTTGGAGCATTCCTTCTTGGCTCGCAGCGTGCTGGGCAAAAATATCAAGGATCAGTGCGACACGATCTACGACGTCGACCTCGAAAATCTTCTCAAGGTTGCGCTGCTGAGCAGGGCTCAACTCATCGTCGAAGATCACGACATCAATATCTAGAGCCTTAACCGATTCCCTGAGCTCCTCAGCCTTACCCTTACCAATATAAGTACGCGAGTCGGGATGATCTCTTCGCTGAAGAACAATCTCTACTGCATCGGCGCCTGCAGTATCCGTTAGGCGAGCGAGTTCGGCGAGGGACTCCTCGGCCACCTCAACGCTCCTCGTACCGATTCCTGTGCCGACGAGGAGTGCTCGTTGGCGAACTACCTCGAGATCGACCTCGGTGGCGGTAAGGCGACGGCG
>JBAXPT010000315.1:0-1546 GCA_037132095.1 Actinomycetes bacterium | reverse complement strand
GCGGTGGTTCGCTAGTCGTGATTCCGTACTTCACTCCAGACTCTTTCCTTGAGACTGTGCAGGAGTTCAAGGTCACAGCAACAATGCTCGTACCTACGATGCTCTACACGATTCTCGACAACCCGCGTATTGACGAGTTCGACCTCTCCTCGCTCGAGACTGTTTATTACGGTGCTGCAGCCGCTTCCCCGACTCGTCTAAAGGAAGCGATCGATAAGTTCGGTCAGATTTTCTTCCAGTTTTACGGGCAGGCCGAGTGCCCAATGACGATCACTGTGTTGCGCAAAGGCGAGCACGACACAAATGACCTCGCTCGTTTAGCGACATGTGGGCGCCCGGTGCCGTGGGTTGATGTTGCGCTCCTTGATGAAGAGGGCAACAAGGTGACTCGCGGTGAACCCGGAGAGATCTGCGTACGTGGGCCATTAGTAATGGGCGGATACTGGAATAAGCCAGAGGAGACAGAGGCTGCGTTCGAGTTTGGTTGGATGCATACCGGCGATATTGCCCGTGAAGATGCAGAGGGCTTCTACACAATCGTGGACCGCAAGAAGGACATGATCATCTCGGGGGGATTCAATGTATTCCCTCGCGAGATTGAAGACGTGCTTGGCACCCACCCGGCGGTAGCGCAGAGTGCAGTGATTGGCGTCCCGGATGAGAAGTGGGGAGAGTCGGTAAAGGCAATCGTGGTGCTTCGCCCTGGACAGAGTGTCGATGCCGATGACCTGATGTTCCTCGTTAAAGAGGCCAAGGGTGCTCATTATGCGCCTAAATCGGTCGAGTTTGTTGAGGAGATTCCGCTAAGCCCTCTCGGGAAACCAGACAAGAAGGCCCTACGCGCGCAGTATTGGTCTGATGCGACACGTCAGGTCAACTGAGCATTTTCAGCGCTAGGGTCACACTCCTGTGACTACTAATCGAGGTACCTCTGCGCTCCGCTCTAGGGCTGCGGCTGCGCGCGTTGGCAGGCGTGAGTGGTGGGTGTCATTTTTACTCTTTGCTGCACTCGGTGCTGGTTGGGCAATTGCGCTTCCGCTCTTTGGGTCTCCCGATGAACCAGCACACACAATCCGCGCAGCCTCGGTAGCGCGTGGAGAGATAATTGGTGAGCGCATACCAAGCAAGGACGGCGGGTGGCGCTTAGTCCATGTGCCCGAGGTAATGGAGAAGGCATACGATGTGGGCTGTTATAAATTTCATTCTGACATCAGCGCTGCTTGCCTCTCATATGAGGGTAGCGATAGGGAGATAGATGTTGATACAACTGCCGGAACGTATTTTCCTCCTTATTACTGGGTAGTTGGGCTCCCGTCTCTTATCACCGCTCAGGCCGGAGGCGTGTACTTGATGCGTTTACTCTCCGCTCTGGTTGCCGCAGCACTTCTTGCGTGCGCTGTGAGTTCGTTGCGTTGTTTCCCAAATCGGCGCGTCGGCGCAGTTGGCCTAGCGGTTGCTGTTACCCCGATGGTTCTCTTTGTTAACGGGACGGTAAATCCAAGCAGCCTCGAGATATCTGCAGCAATCGCTGCGTGGTGCTCCGCCC
>JBAXPT010000314.1:0-1557 GCA_037132095.1 Actinomycetes bacterium | reverse complement strand
CGGACGCTATTTATCCTGTTACTTTCTAAATTATGCCTATAGAGAATGACGACAGGGCAGGTGCTCAAGACTTGCCGAAGGCCCCGGAGTCTTCAGAGATGTCACGAGCGGCATCACTGCTCCGCAGGATTACACCCCGTCGATTACTGGTAGCAACTCGCCCTCTGCGCGCTCGCATAAAGGAGTCGAATCTATCTGCAGGGCTATGGACGCTACGGAAGAAAGTCCGGTTCGCCATAGTGAAACCTCGGACCTTCAACCAGAAAATGCATTTCAAGATGGCTTGGGATAGGCGGCCGATTCTCACCACGATGGCCGACAAGGATGCGGTTAGAGCGTACATAACAGGCCTAGGTAGGCCTGAGACGCTCAATGAGGTATTCGCTGTCGTTGACGATCCTCGCCTAATCGACCTTGACGCGCTTCCGTCGAAATGTGTCATCAAACCAACACACGGATCAGGCGCCGTAATCGTTATACACGATCGCGCCGACGCTTCACATCGCATTCCCGTAAACTTCCCGCCCCACCAATGGTTTAAAACCGTGCTATTTATCCGTCGCGAGAATATTGACCGCGAAGCGTTCAACGCACTCTGCGATCACTGGTTAGGGCGAAATTATTGGCGGTCACAGGGATCAACGCAGTGGGCCTATCTAGATATCCCGCCACGGCTAATTGTTGAGGAATACCTTGAGGTCCACAAATACCCCATTGATTACAGGTTTATGGTCATCAACCAAAAGGTGGCTTGGATCCAGGTCAATAGCTACAACGGAGTAACGAAATACGGGAACGCATACCTTCGGGACGGCACTCAGATCCCATTCGATTGGGCGAAGGATGGCAGCTTTGAGTTTGTTCTCCCACCCGAGATCGCAGAGATGGTTTTACTCTCAGAGGAGCTTGCTCAAGAGACAGACTTTGTTCGTGTTGATCTTTACTTAGTAGCGGGAAAGATCTACTTCAGCGAACTAACCAACTATCCAAGCGGTGGCAGGGGTAAGCACTACGACACGGACGCTGCTGCAGAACTCGCCAAGATCTGGGTGCCTAAAAAGCCATACCGGTAGACGCGTTACGCGATACCTAGGCGGGCAAGTTGCTCAACCGGAGCATCCACAGCCCGAAGTGCCTCAACAAGCAGTTCGGTCATATGAATTGCCTCTGGGGTGTGAGCAAGATTGCGCACTCCATCGTGATGCGCTTGATCAAAGCGGTTATAGAGCAAGTCGCCGCTAAAAGCACCTCGACCCCAGAACGGAAGATCGTCACTCGGGTCGAATGGTTGTCGGATTACAGGCACCTCAGTACCCGCTGCTTTTACGAGGGTGGCCCGCATATCTGGCTTGATGCGATGCAGATTGGGGGCAATGAGTACTGGCATCGTCGACCATCTATTTGAGTACATCGAGAGCGGTCTATTCGCCGTAACTGGCGCCTTCGCAAATGTGCTAGTTGCATTTGCTATGTGTACTTCGCGTCCCCATACGCCCGAGAGCGCCCACTCCCTAATACTCGTAGATCGCCCCTCAATTAGCGGAACAAGCGAGTATC
>JBAXPT010000313.1:0-1573 GCA_037132095.1 Actinomycetes bacterium | reverse complement strand
TCGAAGGGAGAGAGCATGTCGCTCCTCGCCATATGGTCCCCAAAGGGCGGCTCCGGAACCTCAGTGGTTGCCGCTGCCTGCTCGCTAGTCCTCGCCCGCTCGGGCCCCACCCGCCTCGCAGATCTTGCCGGTGACCAGCCCGCAATTCTTGGTATGGGGAATGATCCCGATACTGGCCTACTCGATTGGCTCGCCCTCGGGCCGGAGGCAGAGAGCGAGGCGCTTATGCGGATCTCTGTAACGGCCGCCCCGAACCTCTCCGTGCTCCCAATCGGTGGGGCGCTGCTACAGGAGGTGAACCCGAGTGCTGAGTCTGGTGCTGCGCTCGCAGTCGCCCTGCGAGATGGCCCGCCAACGGTAATTGACCTCGGTACAGCGAATACTGCTGCTGCTCAAGGCGTGCTCGAGGTAGCGGATATCTCTTTAATAGTTGTGCGCCCGTGTTACTTAGCTCTCCGACGAGGTGTACGGCGCGCGTTTACGCGCCGTGTAGCGGGGGTTGTCTTGGTAGAGGAGCCAGGCCGAGCCCTTGGAGTTCGCGAGATTGCCGATGTAATAGGTCGACCGGTAATAGCGAGGGTGCCAGTGCGTGAGGTAATAGCACGGGCAGTAGATGCCGGGGTATTGCCGACGCGCATCCCAGAGGCGTTGGAGCGAGCAGCGCGTGATGCGCTCAACGCAGTAGGGCTTAACCCGAGCGAAGCTGGGGCGGCTGCGTGAGTGACCTGCTTGGGGTCATAGATACCTCAGCAATTCGCAGACGGGTGAGGGCGCGCGTAGCGGAGTCTCCAGCGGTACCGCGTTCCGCTCTCCGCTCGCACATGATGGCGCTTGTCGCCGAGGAGGCCCCCCTGCTCTCCTCGGCGGCGGCCGCCCCACTTGTTGAGACGCTCATTGACGACCTAACTGGCCTCGGCCCGCTCGAGGCGATCCTTAGAGATACCGAGGTCACCGAGATAATGGTTAATGGAGACTCGCACTGCTGGGTTGAGCGAGCGGGCCAACTTGAGTCTCTATCGATACGGGTCGATGCCGATGAACTGATGAGAATTGTGGAGAGAGTAATTACACCTCTCGGGCTTCGTTTAGATAGATCCTCTCCAATGGTAGATGCGCGCCTTCCAGACGGAGCGCGCCTTCATGCTGTAATAGCGCCAGTCGCGATTGATGGTCCATGCTTAACAATTAGACGCTTTGGATCAACGCCAGTTCCGCTGGAGGCTTTTGACCCCGACGAAGCATGTATCTCCTTCCTGCGCAATGCAGTTGACTCCGGTGCAAATATGGTGATTGCAGGAGGAACGGGGGCCGGTAAGACAACGCTTCTAAATGCTCTCGGCGCCTTCATCGATATGAACGCGCGCATTGTCACAATCGAAGAGACGGCCGAGTTGCGACTCCCCGGTCGTCACGTACTGCGCCTTGAGGCGCGCTCTCCAAACGCTGAAGGGGCCGGTGCTGTAACGGTTCGTGATCTAGTTCGAACTGCGTTACGCATGCGCCCAGATCGAATCATCGTTGGCGAGGTGCGGGGCTCCGAGGTACTTGACATGCTTCAAGCACTCAATACTGG
>JBAXPT010000312.1:0-1583 GCA_037132095.1 Actinomycetes bacterium | reverse complement strand
ACCTCGGCTATTACCTCTTCACAAGTGCGTTGGTAATCCTCTATGTCTACGATGCCATCTCGTTCGCGACCGCGCAGGTTGATACGAACAAGCCCCTCTGTAAAAGATGGAATAGCGAAGTAACGCATGCTTGGCCAGCGGTGGCGGTACCACCAAAGCGGCATATACGTAGGCTCAGATTTTCCCTTGCCTTTTTTTGCAATCGAGAACGGTCTCTCCGGCGGTATGTCGCCGAGTAGTTCCCCAGGCTTGTGACTAGTTCGCCCCGTTGCGCGGCGAGCCGCTACAAGCACCGACATTGGCAACGCACGTTTTACAAAATTCACCGCTCGGCGCGAACCGCTGTCAGCAAAGTAGCGGGCCACAAAATCAATCCACTGCATATCTTCATTCGGGACAACGACCGGCATCCCCATTGCGCGCCACTCCTCGCCCCCAGGCATTCGCAACGCGGCTTTCTTAAAGTGCAGGCGGTGGAGTAACTCCGGCAGAAGCACCGAGGTCTGTATGTCCGAGCAGTTTGGCTTCATGCCATGGAGCGAAAAAACGCAGACGTCACACTCCCCCGCATTAGCAATCGCTCTCCCTACCGCCTGATCTAAGGCAACGTGAATCCGCAGCATCTGCTCGCCAGCCAACTCTGCGGTTGGGGTCGCGAATGCTGGGTGGGAAGGGTCTGCTCCGTGCCACATGACGTGCCCGCCCGAGTGAGCCTCAGACCAAACGCTCAAGGCAAAATCCCATTGCGGAGTCTGCTCAAGCAGATACTCAAATACCTCTGAGCGCAAGGCGGCTCCCTCCACGAGAGCGTCGGTCACATTCCTTAAGTACGCAGGCGAGTACCAAAGGGGATCGCATTCGCGATCAAACGCTGGGTGGGGGCCAAAACGTGAGTCAACTTCGCTCAGCAACCCTTCGGGGAGACTGGTGCGATGGAACACTGCGGCATGAGCGCCCCAGCCGACTACCTGAGGGCCGTAAACACCAGCGTCTGTGATTACTCCTCGGTCCGGTATATCAATGGTCACGCTAGAGAATGATGGACCTAGCGCCCACCATGGTTTCAGGTTTCGTTCAGCTTTGAGACGGCCGTCGTAATCGCCGGGCTCGAAGTTTGCCACTCCCCAGAATCCGGACTCCGCTGCAGGGCGACCCGTTGCGAACTCGGTCCACAACAACTCGGTGCGTAGTTCGCGTGAGTTATCGAGGCGCACAAATGCTGACCTCTCTCGGAGGGCTGCGATATTCGGTAGAAGCCCAGCATCAACTAGCGGCTCCATGACACGCCATTCGGCAGAGTCAAGTGCGATCGCTAGTACCTTTGTCACCTGCCACCGCCCCACTTGATCTGGCCCATCTCGATACTTCACGATATGAGGTCCTGAGAATTTTGGTGATGCTACCTGCATTTCTGATTGTCTCGGCCGGGTAGTTTTCTAGCCATGCATAAATACCGATCTCACCAAGCTCTGAAATGCCCAATGATCTCGGGGGGCAGACCATGAAGACTCTCGTCGTAGGCGGCGCCGGATATATCGGGAGCATCGTTGCCTCGGAGTTGGTTGAGGCCGGTCATGAGGTAA
>JBAXPT010000311.1:0-1592 GCA_037132095.1 Actinomycetes bacterium | reverse complement strand
GGTGATGAGCGCTCCGTTGTTCACGATATGCCTGGAACCACCAGAGACACTATTGACACGGTTGTTGAGACCCCCGAGGGACCGCTGAGATTCATCGATACAGCTGGAATGCGTCGCCGCAGTCGTGTCGATGAGAATGCTGAGTACTACTCAGTTGTGCGCGCGCTTCAGGCAGTTGATAAGGCGGATGCTGCTCTTCTGGTGATCGATGCACAGCAGGGGGTCTCTCATCAGGATCAACGCCTCGGCGAACGGATCGATGCTGCAGGTACTGCAATAGTGATCGTGATGAACAAATGGGATCTCATCGCTACTGAAGATCGTCCGCAGGTGCTCGCCGATGTATACGACAGGCTTGGCTTCCTTTCATACGCGCCAGTACTGAAGATATCCGCTCTCACAGGGCGAAGCCTGAAGGATGTTCTCCCGGCCCTAAGGCAAGCGGAAGAGGCTTACCATGCTCGAGTCCCAACTGCTGCGTTGAACAAGGTGATGCGAGAGCTTCAGCAGAAGCACCCACCACCCCTCGATCGCAAACACAGGACGCGTATTCTTTACGCAACCCAGGGTGCATCCGAGCCGCCGACATTCACGATCTTTGCGACACGACCGCTTCCGCCCTCATATCTCCGTTACATAGAGCGATCACTCAGAGAGGAGTTTGACCTCGGGCCAACTCCTATCAAGATTCGAGTTCGACAGCGAGCATCATAATCTCGCAAGTTTTTCAAGTTTCTCAATAGCCTTATTTTTAGAGGGAATTTTACGGGGGGAATCGTGAAGGGTGCAGAGGAGTTCAAGACTGCGACAACGCGTGCACTTGCAGGAAATCTTGAGAAGGATGCCGGCAAACTTGCATCTCAGAACAAGCGTTTTGTACGTGAACGCATAGGCCGCCTTTTAGACGACGGTAGTTTTGTCGAGGACGCGCTGCTTGCTAATGCTTCGGCAGAGGCCCTGCCAGCCGATGGAGTAATTACTGGCACCGGTTTTATCGACGGCAGGCCTGTATGCGTAATGGCGAACGACCCAACAGTCAAAGCAGGATCATGGGGTGCACGAACTGTTGAGAAAATTCTCCGCCTTACAGAGTACGCGCTTAAGCATGAAGTTCCGGTCGTCTATCTAGTGGATTCGGCAGGAGCACGCATCACCGACCAGGTGGAGCTGTTCCCAGGTCGCCGAGGCGCCGGACGCATATTTGCGAACCAGGTCCGGTTGTCTGGGCGAGTACCTCAGGTCTGCTGCTTGTTCGGGCCATCCGCAGCTGGTGGTGCCTATATTCCAGCATTCTGTGATGTTGTTTTCATGGTCGAAGGCAACGCCTCAATGTATTTGGGGTCGCCTCGCATGGCCCAAGAGGTAATCGGAGAAGAGGTGACGCTCGAGGAGATGGGCGGTGCACTTATGCATGCAACTGTGAGTGGATGCGGCGACAATCTCGTAGTCGATGATGATGCTGCTGTAGACGCTGCGCGCCAGTGGCTCTCTTACCTGCCTACCTCTTTTAGAGAAGCCCCTCCGTTATCGGGAGCCCTTGAACCCGCATCTGGAGCCAAGGCGATCGCCGATGTGATTCCGGATGAAGAGCG
>JBAXPT010000310.1:0-1614 GCA_037132095.1 Actinomycetes bacterium | reverse complement strand
ATTCCATGCGAGAAATGTTCGCTCGTTGGCATAAGTAAAACGAACATCGGGCTCTATCTCGCCGCTCGACTCGCTCGGGCTTGGCGTGGCCTCTCGATTACGTTCGGGTTCGCTGCTCATTGAGGTTGAAACTACTCGCCAGCCTTATGTATCTAGTGGTTATGCGTGCATGGTCCTACCTGTTGCCACTAGGTCCCGATCAGATTGCCCGGTCCTCTACGACGGTCGGCTCTCCTATCTCGGCCATGAGATTGAGGAACGGCACTGCGTCAAAGGCCTCGGGGCCTAGAACTCCTGCACCGGACCAGACCCCTGTCGCGATGAGCTCCATTGCAACTACGGGGTTAATCGCTGTCTGCCAAACAACTGCCTGCGCTCCATGTAGACGCATTGTCTCCTCGTTGTCTGAGACGTGATACAGGTAGGTTGCTCGTGGGTTCCCGTCTTTGCCGATCCCGGTCACATAGGTACCCGCACAGGTTTTACCGCTCATTCGGTCGCCGAGCATCGCTGGGTTGGGGAGAGAGGCTGCAACTAAATCTCGTGGCGATACGAGATTTCCTTTCACGAGCACCGGCTCAACGCGATCAAGTCCGAGTTTGTTCAGCGTCTTTAGGACCTCAATAAACTCGTCCCCGAGTCCATACTTAAAAGTCACGCGCTTTGCTTTTATCCATCTCGGAATTAATGCAACCTCTTCGTGCTCGACATTGACGCACTCAACAGCGCCTATGCCCGCCGGAAAAGTAAAGACCTCTGGCTCAGAGAATGGCTCAGTTGTGAACCAGCCGCGTTCTCTCTCCCAAATAAGTGGGGGATTGAGGCACTCTTCAATTGTCGTCCAGATAGAGAACGTTGGGGCAAAGTCGTATCCCTCAACTACAAGGTTGGCTCCATCACGCACACCTATTTCATCTATCTCTGAGAAGAGGTGATCTTGGGCATAACGAGCAAAAACATCTGATAATCCAGGCTCCACACCCATTCCGCAGAGTGCGAGCAGCCCGCGCTCTTCCCATTCTTGAGCCTTCTCAAATTGCTGATCACCGAGCATTACTCCGGTCTTGGAGTATGGAGACTCCGGGTGGCGCCTCGAGAGGCTCATTGCCATATCTATGTAATTAGCGCCGGCCTCGAATGCTGCGTCGAATATTGGCATAACGAATCTTGGGTCTGCAGCGTTCATGATTACATCAGCATTGATCTCGCGTGCAAGTGCGAGTATCGAGGCTGAATCGCTCGCATCTACTTGAGCAGAGGCGAAGCGCGAATCCTGTGTCTTCATAGCAACGTCGCCAGCGCGCTCTTTATCGATGTCGGCGATAGTTAGATGTTCGAAGAAGTCTCTACGTGATGCGGCTGTTGCGATAGCGCCCCCGACGCCACCTGCCCCTATAACGAGAATCCGCATACGATCTACCAGAGCTCATCTGTGTAGGTATCAGTTCCCGGTACGGTTGCGCGAAATGGCGATGCGAATACCACTCTCCCAAGACCGGCTTTAGCGAATTCATCTCCAAGCGCTGCGAAGTTTGAGTCCCATGCATCTACCGGGTCCCCCTCCAAAAAGAAGAGTTGGAGAACACGATCGCGAGACTCGTCTCGCGGAACATC
>JBAXPT010000309.1:0-1650 GCA_037132095.1 Actinomycetes bacterium | reverse complement strand
GGAGACCACGGAGGCGTCCGAGTAATGGGACAGAAAGTCAATCCGTATGGCTTCCGCCTCGGTATCACTACCGACTGGAAGTCACGATGGTTCGCCGATAATAAGGCGTATACAGAGTTTCTAATTGAGGACTGGAAGATCCGCGACTACCTGCGCACACAGCTTGAGCGTGCAATGGTGAGCCGCATTGAGATCGAGCGTTCTGGAGACAAGCTGCGAATCGATGTATTCACCGCTCGCCCAGGAATCGTCATCGGTCGTCGCGGTGCAGAGGCAGACCGTCTTCGCACCGGACTCTTCAAGATCACCGGCAACAACAAGATTCACTTCAACATCCAAGAGATTAAGCAGCCAGAACTCGATGCTGCCCTAATCGCTCAGGGTGTTGGAGACCAGCTCGCAGGGCGCGTCTCATTTAGGCGTGCAATGAAGCGTGCTGTCCAGACCGCAATGAAGGCTGGAGCGCTTGGGATCCGTGTTCAGGTAAGTGGTCGCCTCGGCGGCGCTGAGATGAGCCGCAAGGAGTGGTACCGCGAGGGCCGCGTTCCTCTGCACACACTGCGTGCCGATATCGACTACGGCGCATCTGAGGCCAAGACAACATTCGGCCGCATCGGTGTAAAGGTCTGGATCTACAAAGGTGACATCCTTCCTTACAAGCAGGTCTCCGACGACAAAATTTCTCAAGAAGCAGCACTCGCTGCTGGTGAGGCTCCTAGTACTCCAGGAGTTCGCCGTGTAGTAACTGCCGGTGGAGGGCGTCGTCGCCCAGCCGATGAGTCAGTATCCGTGGACTCAACGAATGTCCCCGATGACATCAGCCTTGAAGCAACTCCAGTTATTAAGGAAGCTGACCCCGAGCTCGAGCGCCTCTTGGCAGAGGAAGAAGAGATCGAGCGTCGCACGCGAGCGCACCACGAGGCTCCTAAGTTCCACGGCGACGAGGACTGAGGCCTGCCATGTTGATGCCTAAGAGAGTTCGTCATCGCAAGGTCCAGCGTGGTCGCATGAGCGGCATCGCTAAGGGTGGATCTCGCGTTACATATGGAGACTTTGGGATCCAAGCACTTGAGCCAGGGTGGATAACCAACCGCCAGATCGAGGCCTCCAGAATTGCCATGACTCGCCACATCAAGCGTGGTGGCAAGGTATGGATCACGATTTTCCCGGACAAACCAGTTACTCAGAAGCCCGCTGAGACCCGCATGGGTTCTGGTAAGGGAAACCCTGAGCACTGGGTTGCAGTTGTTAAGCCAGGTCGCATCATGTTCGAGCTCTCCGGAGTTACTGAAGATGTTGCACGCGAAGCCATGCGCCTCGCTATGCACAAACTTCCGATCAAGACGCGCTTCGTAGTTAGACGTGAGGAGGCCTGATGGCTGGAATCAAAGAATTCAGACCAGAGACGCTCGTTGATCTCAACGATGCAGATCTGCTCGCAAAACTCTCCGAGGCAAAGGAAGAGCAGTTCAACCTGCGCTTTCAACTAGCCACCGGTCAGGTCGAGAACTCTTCGCGTATTACCCATGTGCGTCGTTACATCGCACGCATCAAGACCATCGTGCGTGAGCGCGAGATCGCAGCGGCAGAGGCTGCCGAGGAGAACGCATGAGCGAGACCGAACAGACCGAGACCATCAATACCGAGACC
>JBAXPT010000308.1:0-1673 GCA_037132095.1 Actinomycetes bacterium | reverse complement strand
GTTATCCGTCGCAAAGAACGCGATGCAGGGATCATGAGTCTCTTCGGTGACTCGGTCGTAGAGTCCGACGGGTCCTCCGACTTCAATCGCATGCCAATCCCCGATGGTGAGTACTCCAAGACGCAGCTTCTAGCGTTTGAGAAAGAGATGCTTGGCTTATATGTGAGCGACCACCCTCTTATGGGGGCGCAGAGTGCCTTGTCGCGCTTCACCGACTCGACTCTCTCAGAACTCAAAGAGGGTCGAGAGGGGGACATGCGCACAGTCGGTGGAGTAGTCACTGCTCTGAACCGAAAGCACACAAAACGAGGTGACCTGATGGCTACCTTCGTCCTAGAGGATCTTGCATCCGCTGTTGAGGTCTTTGTCTTCCCCAAGACGATGGCGCAGTACGGCTCGCTCCTTGAGGAGGACGCCATCATCTGTGTAAAAGGGCGCCTCGACATGCGTGAGGACCAAGCGAAAATTATCTCCATGGAGATCATGCGCCCTGAGCTGATGATCGACGGCGGCCCCCCGCTTCGTATCAAGATTAAGCCTCACCAGCTAGATGAGGCGAAGTCCCGCATGCTTACTGAGATTCTCAATCAGCACCCGGGAGAGAGCCCCGTATTTCTTCACTTAGACCAGCCATCCAAGACCACTGTGATGCGCCTTGGGGATGAGTTTTTGGTAGACGCCCGCAACGGGCTATTCGCCGAATTGCGTGTTTTGCTCGGCGCCGACTGCATCATTTAGCGGGGCCTGATCCCCCGCCAAATAGCGGGGTTCGCGTAAGGCGCCTCCCGCGTGCCACACTTCCGCGGTGCGAATAGGAATCTTGGGAGCAACTGGACCAGCCGGACGTGGCCTCGCCGCGCGCTTGGCTGATGTAGGGCATGAGGTAATAGCCGGGTCGCGAGAGAAGGCTAAGGCCGAGGCAGCCGTAGCTGAGTTGACTGAGAAGTGGGGCGAGCGAGTTGCGCGCATCACGCCAGGAGACAACTCGGACGCGTGTAACGCTGATGTAGTTGTGCTTGCTGTTAACGCCGACGCAGCCCTCGACACCTGCCGCAACTTCGCTGAAGAACTACAGGGTCGGATCGTTGTATCGATGGCGAATCACCTTCAACGAAATGGCAACGAGTTCAATGCGATACTCCCGCCTCATGGTTCAATTGCTAAAGAGATTCAAGTTCTGCTTTGGAAATCCCAAGTCGTTACCGCTTTTCACCTAGTCCCTGCAGCCGAGTTCGGCAGGCTCGATGAAGCCATGGAGAGTGACGTTGTTGCCTGCGGTGACGATGACGACGCTCGAAATGCGTTGATGGAGATAATTCGCACCATCCCCGACTTACGCGCATTCGATGGTGGATCGCTCGAGAATGCAGTCGGTATGGAGACCTTCGCCGCAGTGCTTCTTACGATAAATATTCGCCATAAGGTGCGCGCCGGGCTTCGCCTGAGCGGCGTATAGGCGTTAGCGCAATGGCACTACGCCTCTGGGATACAGCATCTAGAGACTTTAAGAATTTTGAGCCAGGCCCGATAGTCACTATGTACGTCTGCGGGATTACTCCTTATGACTCAACCCACCTTGGGCACGCGGCGACTTACCTCACTTATGACCTGTTGATTAGGCGCCTTGAGGATCTTGGTCACGAAGTACGCATGGTGAGGAACGTCACCGACGT
>JBAXPT010000307.1:0-1678 GCA_037132095.1 Actinomycetes bacterium | reverse complement strand
GGATATATCGGGAGCATCGTTGCCTCGGAGTTGGTTGAGGCCGGTCATGAGGTAAGCGTTCTCGACGACCTTTCACGCGGAACGGCCCAGGTTGAGGGCACTACGTTCTACGAGGCGAGCCTCCTAGACCCTGAGTCCCTCGATGGCGTGCTTTCAAACGGGTTTGATGTTGTGCTCCATTTTGCAGCGCTTGCTCTTGTCCCAGAGTCTGTTGCCGAGCCAGAGCTCTACTTTCGAGTCAATGTCGGTGGCACGCTCAATCTCCTAGAGGCAATGAACACCCATGACATAAAGCGCATTGTCTTCTCCTCTACCTGTGCTGTCTATGGCGAGCCGGCGAGTGTGCCGATCACTGAGACATTCCCGAACAACCCCACCAACTCCTATGGCGCATCGAAGTTGGCTGTTGATCACTTGCTTACTGCTTGGACCACAGCGCGCAATTCATCTGCGGTGAGCCTGCGCTACTTTAATGTTGCTGGTGCGGCTCACGGCCTCGGTGAGCATCATGAGCCAGAGACGCACATCATTCCGATCGTGCTTGACGCCGCGGCAGGCACGCGACAGCACGTACAGATATTCGGCACCGACTACCCAACGCCTGATGGAACCGCAGTGCGCGACTACATCCACGTCCTAGATCTTGCGACCGCTCATATCCTTGCGATCGAGGCCACCTCTACCCCAGGGCGACGCATCTATAACCTCGGGAATGGTGCTGGATTTAGCGTGCGCGAGGTCATTGAGACTGCCGAGCGCGTTACTGGTCGCTCGATTCCCGTCGTTGAGTCTGAGCGGCGCGCTGGTGATCCCGCACAACTCATCTCGGCTAGCGACTTGATACGAAGCGAACTCGGGTGGGTGCCGCTCTATCCAGAGTTAGAGCGAATGATCGCCGATGCGTGGGAGCACCGCGGCCACTAAGCAAGTATCTACAGGCCTGGGTTGTTGCTCCTACCCACGAAGCGATCGTTGTCGCGTACCTTCGAGTACTCAGAGAGCACAGGGTCAAGTTGTTTGGGCGTTGCCGCGTGGAGAATTACTCCGTCAGCACCTTGTGCGAATTGATCCTGAACGCGTGCAGCGCAGGTTGCCGCATCGCCCTGAGCGCTCGCCGCTAACCACTCGTCCGGAATTAAAGATGCGATGTGCTCAAGTTGCTCGCGAGTTGCTTTTGCATCAATTGCTCCCCCGATACTCGCAACGGTTGCGTCCGCTTTAAATCGTGTGAGCACTTCTGGGTCCCAACCGTTTACGTTTACTAACAGATCTCCGTAGGCCTGCATATATGTAGCCATGCGACCAACCAAGGCGCGCAGTCGACGCTCCTCGGGAAGATCACAGGCGACCGCAAGCACGGACCAAATCTTTACCGACTCCGGGTCTCTACCGGCCTGCTCTGCTGCGCTACGTATCTCGCTCACGCAACGGCCAAGTGCTTCATCAGAGAAGAAAGTATGGAGAATCACTCCGTCCATAACACGCCCACCGAATTGCATTGCTTTCGGCCCGAGTGCTGCCATCAAGATCGGGATGTCTTCACTAAATGTTGGGTCGAGCCCGAGGTATGGATATGCACCGGCTGGGCCGTCGTGGCCAAAGATGGTCTCGCCATGCCAGAGACGACGCATCAAGCCGACAAAGTCCTCCATCTGATCAAAGGTGACACGCTTGGCTC
>JBAXPT010000306.1:0-1681 GCA_037132095.1 Actinomycetes bacterium | reverse complement strand
GGCATAGGCGACGACGAGATGCTCAAGGCAACTTTTCGTTTTGAGGTTGCGGTCACGATGGCGGTGCAGCGCAACGCAGGTGAGCTCTTCATGCTGCGCCACACGCTCGGCGAGGAGACGAACTCTTGGGTTGAGCGCATAGACCCTGAGACACTCGAGATGCTCCAAACCTCCCCCGCTCTACCTGCTGGCCCAATGTGGCCAGGCGGCCTAGCGGTTGCGGCTGATGGTGCGCTTCTATGCGTATACGGAACCTTCGCTCACCGCCTCAATCCGGAGACTCTTGAGATAGAGGCTCAGCGTCAACTCCCGCGGCCGCGTCCATATAACTCGTTCGTGCTTCTTGCCGACGGCACACTCGTCACGAAGGACTTCGCAAAAGACAGCGACGCACCCTCCGCGATCATGGCGCTTGATCCGGTAACTCTCGAGCCGCGCTGCGATGAGTTTGTACTCCCCGAGAGATCGATCGCTCGCCTCTCCGCAGATGGCAACACTCTCTATGTTGTTGGCACCGAGCACCTCTGGCGTCTTGAGTGGAGTGACGGCTGGAGCCTCGACGAAGTATTCGCCCCTAAGTACCGCACGATGGAGGGCCAGACCTACGGATGGGATGCAGTGCTAGTTGATGGTGCTGCATGGTTCCTAGATAACGGCGAGGGTACGGAGAGGTTCACTGGAACCTTCAAGAACAACGGCACCTCTGGCGCACCTCTTCACCTGATTCGCGTCGATCTCGGTAGTGGCGATGTTGCTCTGCACGAGATCTGTGGCGCACCGAACGGAATCATCGCCAATCCCCCAGCTATCGATGCTTCACGCAAGATTGCGATCGGCTTTGACTCTGGGAACAGCACCCTTACTGCTTTTGATTATCGAGACGACGGAACTGCGAGCATCCGTTGGCAGCGCACCCAAGACCATGCGCCTCACATGATCCTCTACCCGGATACAGGCGAACTAGTCACACACGACCACGACTCCGAGCGAATGGCCGAGCAGCTAGTGGTCCTCAACATCGAGACAGGTGCGGAGCGCGGGCGTGTCGATACCGGCTCCCCGATCCAGTCGCCGGTATTCCCCGCAGCCGGTTTTGGGCGCGACCTCTACTCCTGTGCGTTCCCAGGAATAAGCAGAATCTCGGTCGAGGCGAAGTCGTAGCGCCTCGGGCCATAACATCAGCACACATGAAATGGACTGCTGCGTTCCCGATGTTCCCTGCTCACCACCTCATCCCAATGGCTCGCGCCGCTGAGGAGGCTGGGTTCGATTCAATCACTGTCCCCGACTCCGTATTCTTCCCGGAGACAGTCTCCGCTAAGTATCCGTATAGCCCCGATGGCGGGCGCTTCTGGCCGGCTGAGACTCCGTTCGTTGATCCGTTTATCTCCATCGCTGCAATGGCTGCGGTTACGTCAAAGATTCGCTTCCTAACAAACGTCGTGAAGCTGCCGATCCGCGATCCGCTCATGGTCGCAAAGCAGCTCTCCTCGATGGCCGTTCTCTCTGGCGAGCGCGTTGGTCTCGGTGTGGGACTCTCATGGATCCCCGAAGAGTTCACCTGGACGCATACTGATATGCGCACACGCGGAAAGCGCGCCGATGAGATGATCGAGATTCTTCAACTCCTCTGCGGCGGTGGAGGCCCTGCGTACCACGAATATCACGGAGCCTTCTACGA
>JBAXPT010000305.1:0-1694 GCA_037132095.1 Actinomycetes bacterium | reverse complement strand
CCATGGCACCTCGGATACTTATTGCTGATGACGATCGAGCCATCAGGGATGCTTTAGAGAGGGCAATAGGTCTCGAGGGTTATGAGGTTGAGCTAGTCAACGATGGGGTTGCTGCTCTTGAAGCCGTTGCCCGCAGTGCTCCTGACCTCTTAATCCTCGATGTGATGATGCCGAGCCTCGACGGACTTGGCGTCTGTCGCGCTCTTCGTAATCAAGGAAACCGAACACCGATACTTATCCTTACTGCTCGAACCGAGGTATCTGATCGAGTCTCAGGGCTAGATGCGGGCGCCGACGATTATCTTCCTAAGCCATTTGCTCTAGATGAACTTCTTGCGCGGATGCGCGCACTCCTTCGGCGCACCACTACTGAATCGGGATCCGAGGTGGAGAACCTCACAGCCGCAGACATACTCATAGAAGAATCGTCTCGGCGTGCATGGCGCGGGGAGCGCGAGCTGGAACTAACAAAAACCGAGTTCGATCTGCTTGCCTTACTGGTTCGTAACGCAGGGATTGTCCTTTCACACACAACTATCTATGAGGACATTTGGGGCTACGACTTTGGTCCGGACTCGAAGAGCCTTGCGGTTTATGTTGGGTACCTTCGCAGGAAAACTGAGGCCGAGGGCGAGGCGCGCCTTGTCCAGACCGTACGGGGCATTGGCTACACGCTACGAGAGCAGCAGTAAAATGAAAACGAGAAAGCAATGAGCCTGCGCGCGCGACTAGCAATTTCATTCGCTGCCTTTGCGGCGACCGCAGTATTAGTAGTGGCGATTACTGGATACATCACAACCGCTCGAGCTCTAAGGGTTGAGGTCGACCGCACTCTCGTGGGGTACAGCGAGCGACTTGAGAATCCAGATGGAGCTTTCATCACTGCGCTCTGTGGAATCCGAGATACAGGTGCCGAGACCCACGCAGGCCCGATACCGGAGCTTCCAGGGTCGCGAGTGCAGTGCATCGACTCTGCCGGGCAACGAGTGGTGAGCGCTACTAGCGGTGCGCTCCCTCTCAGCCGGATAGATCGCTTGGTGGCCCGATCCGGAGGAGTCCCCAAGTTCTCAAACGTTACGACAGAGGAGGGGACTTACCGAGTCCTCACTGTTGCGGTACAAGGTGGGGGAGCGGTGCAGCTCGCTCGGAGCCTCGCCGAGGTTGATCATGCCTTAGATGCTCTGCGCCTTAGGTCTGTACTTATAGGGTTTTTCGTCATTGTTGCAGGTGGCGTGTTCGGTTGGTTTACGGCAGTTCTTATTACGCGACCCCTTGCCGAATTGACCGCAGCGGCGGAGCAAATAGCTGAGACCGGAGATTTAACAACAGCAATTGAAGCGCGAGGGGACGACGAAGTTGGCCGCTTAGCGATGGCATTTGGAGTGATGATCTCAGCACTTAGCCAATCTCGTCGAGAGCAGCAGCAACTAGGGCAAGATGCTGGGCATGAGCTCCGCACTCCGCTCACATCGCTGCGCGCGAATATTGACACGCTGTCACGACACCCAAATCTAGATCCCGAGACGCGCTCACGTGTGGTCGAGGATTTGGACTCAGAGGCGCGTGAATTAACAGCGTTGACTGAGGAGTTACTCAATCTCGTTACAGAGCAGCAAGACTCCGAAGTCGCGCACACATGTGACTTAGCTGAAGTACTTGAGAGAGCAGTTGATCGTGCGTCACGACGTAGCGAT
>JBAXPT010000304.1:0-1710 GCA_037132095.1 Actinomycetes bacterium | reverse complement strand
CCCTGGCCTTTCCAACCATTGGTGCGCTCGACCTGGCCGACACCGATAGTGCGGATCGCATCCCCGAGGCGGCGCACGCGCTCCCCGGAGCTCACCAATCGCGCAGCCCGAGCAGCGTCAAAGCAATCAACCTCCATTGAGGCAAAGCAAGCCTCGAGCTCTGTTGTGAGTTGATCCAGTTGGTCGAACATATGTTCGATTATAAAACAGGGGTGTGACAGCGTCGAGAAATATTTTCAGGAAACCCGGCTTTATTCTGGTACCGATCTCCTCGGGGCCAACGCCTCGTCATCATCCGGAGATCTGAGCCAGAGATTTGCGAAGGAGAGAACACCTCCTGCAGCAGGCTCCTTCGATTTAGAGTCTCGACGTTCTGAGCTTAAATCGGTCAGGGATTTTTGAAGTCCTTAAAGTACAGAGAATACGTGTACTTGCCGTTACTGGCTCGCTGCCCGTTGTAATCAAGTTGAAAGCCCAAGTGTAAAAAGTCGTCTGGCTCCTGCCATCCCAACTTGTCAAAACTCTTCGAGTTGGTCGAGTCCCCGTTCATAACGTAAGCGCCGTCGAGTACGACATTACGTTGAGCAGGACCAACGACTCCAGCAGATTGGAATGTCATGTCAAAATGTTTGTGGTCGCCGCCGCATATTTCTAAGGCACCCCAAACCGGTCGGTAACACGATGAAACTTGGAACCTCAGGTCATCGATCTGGGCACTAACTGCTCGCTCGAATGTCACGCTGCACTCAGCTGTAACCGTTCGCCGCGTGACAGCAGGGTAACCACTTTGATGGTTCCAAGCTTTGTCTGGAGGAATCTCTTGGTTAGATCCGGCTTTGAAAACCAGGGGGCCGACACAACTATGCAGTATCTGAGTAGTACCTGATCTGGTCTCCGTAATGGAGATCTCCACGCTTGAATTGTTCTGGAAGGTAACCGCGGATCCCTTCTTACCTGTAAGCGTTGCACCACTGCGCTGAGATTTATCCTGACCGCCATTGCGACCAATGGCGACCCCAGCCGCTCCAACCACCACGAGAAGAGCGACTGCAATTCCCAAATAGGTACGCTTTCGCGATGCTGATCGCTTCGCGTTGCTGTCAGTTGCAGTCTCCACAATGCTCCTTAAATTTATAGATTCAATCTTCGAACCTGAGTACCTTAAAACATGGGTTTATTAGAAAACAATTACAATTTATCCCAAGAGGTGTGGCGTAGGGCATATGCGCCACGATTATTCGGGGGCTATCGCGCCGCAATCCCATTATCTTCGAGTATTGCTAAGGTTCCCAAGCCATTAGAGAACGGGGTGCTCATGAAGCCGAGTGAAGCAAAAATCGAGATTCTCGCCCACGGTCCCTACGAGGTCACAGGTGATCCAGCGCTGCGGCCGCGAAGAGTTGTTCGCACAGAGCGCGGCGAGGCACTTACCTATCGCGCCGAGCAAGAGATCGCTCACGGCGAGACCTACTACCTATGCCGCTGTGGGAAATCTGAGCACAAGCCGTTCTGTGATGGATCGCACGCCTTCGAACTCTTCGATGGCACGGAGACTGCGTCTACCAACACCTACGACGAGCGCGCCGAGCGCCACGAGGGCACCGGTGTTGTCGTGCGTGTCGACCAAGAGCTCTGCCACCATGCAGCGTTCTGCAAATATGAGGCGAATAGCTACTTCGACCTTATTGGGTCAACAGACTCAACCAATAC
>JBAXPT010000303.1:0-1723 GCA_037132095.1 Actinomycetes bacterium | reverse complement strand
CGATCTGTGTAGGGGAGGTATTTCCCTGTCGATCTACGTAACCAGCACTATTCATAGAGACGTTGTAGGTCCCTGCAGGAAGAAAGGCGAAGAAGGCGCATCCTTCGGCATTGGTCAAAGCGCTGCGTGATGTTCCTCCTGCTAGAAGAACTCCTGTGAATGCTGAAGGCTGAGCATCGCGGTTTAGGACGCGTACTGCAATGTGTCCAGTCTGGGGATTGTAGGCACCGATTGGCGGAGTGATCACAGAGTCGCTGGTCACAATCGCGGCACCACGCCTGCGGGGCCAGTCAACTCCTACGTGAACACGTAGTACCTCCGGAGCGGTATTGACCCCATCGCATGGACCATTGGATGCATTGTGGGCTACCCACGTAAGCGATCGGTAGATCGTATAGGTGATTCCGCCAACCTTTTGAGTGACGCTTCGGTCGACGAGGCTAGAGAAGTCGCTTGCGCGGATTGTGTCCATCTCCTGACTTGCAAGATTCGCTGCGACACTGCGATGTTGATTGGTGCGGGTAAGTGCGAGTCCGGCCGCGAGCGTTGCAGCCACTCCTGTCATAACTATTGCGAAGATGCTGATTGCGACAACAAGTTCGATCAATGACATTCCAGACTCATCTGAGCCAAGGCGGGTATTTCGGCGACTACGTGCAACAAGTTTCTTCATCAGGGCTCGAGGTTGTCTCGATTCATGAAAAAACGGGGATGTGGTCACACCGCTTCATCGGCGCGTAGGGTGACTGAACTTGAGCCGATTTATGGGTCTAAATACCCGCCTCCAGCAGACGCATTGGGCGTGATTCGTTGCGATTAGCCAGCCCGGCCCTACCCTGATGATGCCCTCAGCAGGCGCGTAGCCGTAGAATGGCAGCATCAGACTCCCTCTGTAAAACCATCTATCCCCGCCCCAACCTCTGTAGACGCTCTGAATCTCCGAAATCTGGCCGCATTCGCCGCTACTAAAAAGATTGAAACCTCATGATTAGCGGTACCGGAATGACTATTGAGATTGGCCATAGAGCCCTTGTCAAGGACGCCCAATTTCTTGTGGCGACTGGCGAGAAGGTCGGCCTAGTCGGGCGCAACGGAACTGGGAAGTCCACTCTTATATCGGTGCTCGTCGGCGAACCAGACCCCGAGGTGCGCTCCTTTGGAGAGGTCAAGACGCAGGGAACGGTTGGGTACCTGCCGCAGGTGCCTAACGTGAGGGGCCTTGGTGTTGATGCGACAGGATTCTCACATGTCCTTAGTGGTCGCGGCCTAGATGTACTAGACGAGAAATTGGTTGCAGCTCGTAATGCGATGGCCGAGGATCCCACCTCGGAAGCAATCGAATTGTTTAGCGAACTTGAAGAGCAGTACGGATCGCTCGGAGGCTACGAGGCTGAGGCAACAATGGCGCGCCTCGCCGATGGCGTTGGGCTCCGACAAGACTTACTCTTCGAGGATATTGAGACTCTCTCAGGTGGTCAGCGTCGAAGGGTTGACATCATTCGACTGCTTTTCCAGACGCCAGAAATAATGATTCTCGACGAGCCAACCAACCACCTCGATATGAGCGCTAAGAGTTGGCTTATGGACGAGCTTTCATCTTTCGGTGGAACGATTCTTGTAATAAGTCACGACCTAGACCTGCTTGACAAGGCGATCGACAAAGTTATCCATCTCTCAGATGGTCGCCTGACCGAATACAAAGGCAACTACACGACCTTTACAG
>JBAXPT010000302.1:0-1725 GCA_037132095.1 Actinomycetes bacterium | reverse complement strand
GCTTCGCATACTGCGCGTCTCTCGCGCGAGTTTCGATGCGTCGACTGCGAAGGGCTATCAGTCGCCGAGAGTGCAACTGCATCGGCTCGGGCAGCGAGAGCAGACATCCGCTCTCGCATAACCGACGGGGAGTCTGATGCAGAGATTAGGGGGATATTTATAGACCGCTATGGCGAATCAGTATTACTGAAGCCTCGTGGAGATGGCATTGGAATCATTGTCTGGGCGCTCCCGATACTCCTAGTCATTCTTGGTGGCGCTGGTCTCGGATTCGCTTTCGCTAGGTGGCGACACCAACCTCGCTTAGATGCGAGTGCCGAAGACGAATCTCTTGTAGCCAAAGAACGTGATGGCAGCAATGAATAACGAGCAGTTTGCCTTGGCCAACGAACGGGATTTTCTCCTACGTTCTCTGAGAGACCTTGATGATGAGCGCGATGCAGGAAACATTGATGAAGAGCAATATGCGACCCTCCATGGCGATTACACGGCTCGATGTGCAGCCGTTCTGCGTAGCATCTCTGAATCCGAGTCTGGATCGCGGAGGACCACTCGCAGCCAAGGCGACTCAACCCAAGATGCATCATCACGTCGCCTCCGCCTAGTCGTATGGATAGGGGTGGTGGCATTCGCTGTAGTCACGGCTGTATCTCTCTCATTTGCAATGGGGGCGCGCCTCCCTGGGCAGTTCGTTACCGGCCCCGCACCGAGCGGTGTTGCAGGCGGGGCATCCTTAGCGGCGCTTGAGGCTGCCGTGAAGAAGAACCCTGGCAATATTGAGGCGCATCGCTCCCTTGCCCGCGCATATTTATCTCAGCAGCGTTATGCCGACGGATTAAAAGAGTTTGATGAGGTGGTTCGAATCGCCCCAGAAGACACCGAGGCCCACGCATATGCGGGATGGATCCTGCGCCTAGCCGGGTTACCTGATGACGGATTGGTGCGAATCGAGCGTGCATTAGCGATTGATTATTCCTATCCGGATGCCCACTTCTTTAAGGGCATCATCTATCTCCGTGACAAATCCAACCCCTCTGCCGCAATCCCGGAGTTTCAGTTATATCTAGCGGCGGTCCCCGATGGTGGGCAGTCCGCAGCGGTGCGCCAACTCCTCGCCCAAGCAGTCGCAGCCACGAGCGGTGGCGTATCCTCAACAACGAGCCCATAAACCGGCCGGAATTTCCTGACCACAACTAACAGGACCACTAAACCTCCCCCCAACTAAACCCCTAGCAACCAACAGGAGATACAAATGCCAGAGCGCCCAGCACACACCATCGACGAGTCCAAGATCTACCGAACCACAATCGTCACGAACAAGGGAACCATTGTGATGGATCTCGACCCGGCCTTGGCCCCTAAGACTGTCAACAACTTTGTTGGGCTTGCTCGCCTTGGTTACTACGACGGCCTTACGTGGCACCGCGTCGTTCCCGGCTTCGTTATTCAAGGTGGCTGCCCAGACGGGCGCGGCACTGGTGGCCCTGGTTACAAGTTTGAGGATGAGCCAGTTATTGCTGAGTACACACTCGGTGCAGTCGCAATGGCGAACTCCGGGCCCAATACCAACGGCTCTCAGTTCTTCATCACCATTGCCGACCAGACCAAGGGCCTCGCAAAGTCATACAACCTCTTTGGTTACGTAATCGACGGGATGCCTGTTGCCTTAGCAATTACTCAGGGCGACACAATGGAGACCGTCGTAATCGAAGAACTAGATCGCTA
>JBAXPT010000301.1:0-1740 GCA_037132095.1 Actinomycetes bacterium | reverse complement strand
TACTCCCGGCCAAGCCCAGACTCCTTGTAACCACCAAAGGGAGCAGCGAGGTTGAACTGGGGCCCATTGATATCAACAAGGCCAGAATCAATGCGTCGAGCGACGCGAAGTGCGCGATCCTTGTCTGCGGAGTAGACGCCTGCGCTAAGTCCGTAAAGAGTGTCATTAGCAATGCGAACGGCATCGTCCTCATCCTCATAGGTGATGATGGAGAGAACCGGACCAAATATCTCTTCCCGGGCAATGGTCATGTCATTGGTTACATCAGCGAAGACAGTCGGCTTGATATAGAAGCCCTTCTCGAACTCCTCAGGCTGCTCCACGCCACCCGTGACGAGAGTAGCGCCCTCATCAATTCCCTTCTGGATATATGCACGCACACGCTCCTGCTGCACTTTGGATGCCATCGGCCCAACTCCAACAAAAGTGTCGCCGGTCGGATCACAAGGGGCGTAAGACTCAGCTACCTCTTTTGCCTTGGCTACGAACTCGTCCTTACGACTTGCGGGCACCAGCATGCGGGTCCACGCAATACAGGTCTGCCCGCCGTTCATATACGCGGACTGGAAACCGGCATTAACCGCCTCGTCGACCGGCGAGTCATCAAGAATAATGAACGGTGACTTTCCACCGAGCTCAAGTGTGACCTTTTTAACGTGCTCAGAGGCAAGCGCCATGATGCGCTTACCTGCACGCGTTGAGCCTGTGAACGAGACCTTTGCGACATCAGGATGGGTAACGAGAGCCTCACCAACAGTTGTTCCATGCCCTGAAACGAGGTTGAAGACGCCAGCAGGCAGGTCAATCTCGTCAAGAATCTCAGCAAGAATAAATGCGGTAATAGGTGCAACCTCGCTTGGCTTCAATACCACCGTGCAACCTGCAGCAAATGCGGGTGCGATCTTTGCAACCACTTGATGCAGCGGGTAGTTCCAAGGAGTTATGCAAGCAACTACCCCAATTGGTTCGTGAACAACTAGTGACGAGCCGACCTGCTCCTCAAACGCGTAGGTCTGAGCAATCTCAACAAAGGAGTGCGCCATAGCGGCAGGGAGCCCTGCTTGAGCGATCTGGCTCATGAATTTAATCGTTCCAACCTCGTCGGTAACCGAAGCGGCAATCTCTTCAAGGCGGGCATTGAGTCCCTCGGATAGGCGCTGCAGATATTTTGCGCGCTCATCCCGTGAAGTCGCAGCCCAGGCCGGGAACGCAGCCTTAGCGGCAGCCACGGCCTTATCGACATCAGCGGCGGTTCCCTCAGGGATAGTCGCCATGACCTCCTCAGTTGAGGCGTTGATAACTTCGTGAGTCTCGTTGCTGCTCGAAGATACCCATGAACCATTGATGTAAATCTTGTCGTAGACGCGCATTGCTACCCCCAAGGTTGAAAAATTATTGGATTCATTAATTAGATCTTTTATTACTCAGATATTCTTGCCTCTTGGCAGGCTAATACTCAGCGGAGCCATTTGCCTAGCCGGCTAATCCCCTAGTGCCTTCAGAATTAGGTCTCCAAGCCGGCCCCATTCGATGCGACTTCATCGCCCACCTCACCTGGGTCATTCGCGCCGATAGCCCATGCCTCGCCCGTATCGGGGTCATCGACTGCGAGATAGAGAGACCATCCCGATACTGGCTGACTCGGCTCCCAGCACCACCAGTCGAATCCGCTTAGGGCAGCCCCAATCTCGTCAGGCTCCACCGGCCACTCCTCAAACCCCGCCAGAGCAGCGACCCCCC
>JBAXPT010000300.1:0-1749 GCA_037132095.1 Actinomycetes bacterium | reverse complement strand
TTTCATGCCTATCGTTGATGACAGCGGATTAGATGAAGATTCGTTACGAAGGGCACGCGATCGAGCAGTCGAGGATCTAAGAGCAATCGGTTTAGAGGTGGTGGAGGTCGTTTCCGGGGGTAGTCGATTTCTGACGATAAGCAACCAGAAGGATTCTTCGGACGCGCTGCTCTTGCAGATTCCACCGCAGCAGAACGACCTGCGTCTTAATTTGGCAACCTGGCTACGCAGGCTGCATCCAAATAATGGAGTGCGCTTTGACGAAGGCGCTCTTGCGAAGCAATATTTACATAACCAAATTGAGATTGGTTACAACGGAGAGATATTTCAAGGAGTTCCCTACGGGGTTGCTTTCGGCGCGCGCAGCGTTCTTAAAATGAGTTCTCCAACTGGGGATTATGGGTTCCATGTCGATTCGATTACATCATTCAAAGTCGTAAAGCGGAACGTTCCTCGAGTACTTGATGGAGCTAGTGAGCCAGAGACCATTGAAGGAAAACCTGGTGGCTCGCTCCGGTCAGTGATGGCTAGGGGTCGACAGTCAGACGCAGCTGTACTCGCGTTGGCTTACAGAGTTATCGGAGCTGTGCAGGCAGAGTATTCAGACGAACCAATCGCATGGAGTGTTCTTGAGAGAGCAACTGGAGAGACAGAGGCCAGGTTGCGCGACGTGTCTAGGGTTGTTGAAGGGCTCGACAGCAGTATTCGACTCACCGATGAGGGCTACGCAATGGACAGCGGAGACCAAGTAGATACCCGGATCGATGGCGGGGCGGCGTTGGTATCGCGCTTGCACGCGAGGGCATTCCAGGCACTCGGTGCTCCAGGACGGCTTGAAATATTCTCCTACGTCGAGGGCAATGGCGATTTAGCAGCAGCTATTGAAGAGACTTTTAATTCATTAGTTAGCAACCTCGACGCGTTTCTTACACGTCTTGACTTGGGACCAGAGCCGGTTCAATCAGAGTGTGGGCAGAGCATCCTCGCAATGTTTGATCCAGATAAAGATGACCCTTGGGCTAACTCGTATCCGCTTTCCATGAGTATTCGAGGTTCCAACGCTGCGATCGAGATTCGACCGACCGGGCTTCTGTGGAAAGACGATCGATGGTGGGTGCAGAGATGGCCTCCCGAGTCTGGCCATGTAGATCAAGAAATAGCGCTCGATGCGATTATTTCCTACGAGTGAGTTTGGATGCGAGTCGGCATAGATCAATTTTCCTGGAGATGAGAGGAATTTTCTCAATTTATATAGACGAGAGAAGCAATTTGTGGCGGCCGAGGGATCCTGCGCGATAGTTTGCCACTCTTAGAATAAGGGGGCAGCCGTGGGAGATATTCTCTCAATTAAGTGTGAATCATGTGCTGTCGAGCGCGTTGATTACGTTGGCTGCGGCATGGCTGGTGCGTGCTCAGAGTTACTGGGTTGCACAACCTGCCGAAAGTTCGTCTTCTATACGGTCGAGGTCTTTGGGCCTGAGGCTGATCAGCCCCGGCGTGAGTGCCCCGATTGCTGTGCTCCACTGACGGAGGTTCTGACCGACGAGAGCGATCACAAGACGGTTTCCTATGACTTCGACGGCGAGTTTTCTGGAACCTCTATTGGGGAATGCCCAATATGCAATGGACACCTTCATGGCGGCTCCATCGGAATCTGGGATTGAGCAGCAGTACCAATGGATAGCGTGAATAGCTCTGCACAAGGGTCAGTATTTGGGATTCGAAACGGTCTTAGTCGCACTCCATAAT
>JBAXPT010000299.1:0-1750 GCA_037132095.1 Actinomycetes bacterium | reverse complement strand
ATTGAGCGGATAGTCGATTACCACGAACGACAGGACAGAAGGTTCGCCGAGGCCGCAGCAGAGATATCTCAAACTTTCGGCAAGCCGATACTCACCGCAACCGAATTAGCAATTGCAGATCCAAATAATGCTGGACCTCGAGCCGTACGAGAGACAAAGAAACTTTGCTACGCATCCTCTAATCGAGCAGTAACGGCCCTTGAGCATCTTTGGCAGCATGCTCGCTGGCGAGAACAACACGGTTTGATTTGATTACTACGCATCGAAGGCGTCAACGAATCACTGCCACCGCTCTAGGTGTTGTCGGTGCCACCTTCATCGGGGTTGCGCTTCTCTGGACCCATGAAGAAAGCAGTTCTTCAGCAGTATCTCCGGCAAGCACTACACCCCTCTTCTCGCCTCGGCGTCTGCCCGCTACCATCATCGATACGGCAAGCGCTCTAGGCCTTCAGGGCCAGATCGAGTCAGTATCGGTTGGGAGTGATGCCTGCTTTGTTGTCGATGATGCTGGAGAGTCAATCGCAGAATTCAATTCGAATACTCCTCTTAGGCCAGCTAGCGCAATGAAATTAATCAGTTCTGCGGGGGTAGTTGACCTACTCGGCCCTGGCTACAGATTCGCAACAAAGGTAGTTGGGGATTCTGGGTCTTCCTCCGATTCGCTTACGCTCGTAGGGTCAGGGGATCCGGTGTTATCGACCCCCCAAGGGATTTCCGCGATTGAACGCGACCCCGAGCGGAGCGGCTCAGCAATTACACAACTAGCGGTTCTAGCTGACCGCGTTGTCGCCGCCGGGGTACGTTCGTTGCCCAAGGGCATCGTGGTAGACGACCATATATTCGATGAACGCAGGTACAACCCTGCATGGCCAATCTCGTACCGAACTGATGGTGAGATCGGCCCGATAGGTGCTCTCTCCGTTGACTCAGGTTGGAGTAATCCGAGCGCGCGCACTGCCTCTGGGGAAGACCCTGCGCTTGCAGCTGGAGCATCCTTCGCAAAACTCTTACGTGATCGGGGGGTAAAGGTTGGTGGAGTCTCAACCGGACGGGCATCCGAGGGCGATACAACAGTCGCTGAGATCAAGTCTCCGAGATTGGACGAGATCGTGGCGAGCATCCTCTCTGCGAGTAACAACCATGGCGCTGAGATGTTAGTTAAGGCAGTCTCTGCAGATGCTGGAAACACCGGGAGTACGGCCGATGGAGTCGAGCGAATTAAGAGGCGTTTAGTTCAAAGAGGTGTATCCATCGACGGACTGGTGATGCTTGATGGCTCGGGCTTAGCTAGACAAGACGCTGTTAGTTGCAGAACGCTCACGGATGTCCTCCACCTAGGCGAGAGGCCCAAGACTCAGGTAATCAAAAGTGGCCTTGCGATAGCTGGCGTGAGAGGAACCCTTGCTCCACGCCTCGCCGGTACAGAACTTGTTGGCCACCTAACTGCCAAGACCGGGACGCTTAACGGAGTCTCAGCGCTAGCTGGCCATCTCGATGTGCGAAGACCTCTTCTCTTCGCACTGATCCTTAATGGTTCATTCTCCGAGCAACAGGCTTATGCGAAGCGTGAGGCGATTGCAAAAGCGATTTCGCGCTTTCCAGATGCTCCGATCTCAATCACTGACCTGCCATTACCGGGGAATCCATGACCCCGTTTGCCCAGCACACCCCTCACAGGCGAGACTCACCCCGTGGCCCCAAGTAGCAAACCTCTTCCGCAGCAAGGACTCGAACTAAAAGAGCTTGTAGT
>JBAXPT010000298.1:0-1762 GCA_037132095.1 Actinomycetes bacterium | reverse complement strand
CTATGGCGCTATATCTATCAATGGTTCTTAGCCGATTACCAAATGCTCTTCTTCAAGATGTCACTAATCGACTCTCTAAAAGAGGCGGTAGCCTGGGAAGACTGGCAAGTGCGACGATTCGAGGCGGTCTCTATAGGGCTTCGTGATTGGGCGGATGTGATTTCGTCGATTGCACATGAGCCTTTTGGTACATCCGAAGTTCTCGTAACTCCACGTATCCGCGACCTTGATCTCGGGTTACCAATATCGCATCAGATTCGCGAAGGCGCCACCCAATCTGCTCGACTAGAAGGGTTAGTCGCCGCTGTCTCCTCAGAGTTCATTCACCCTGGGTGGATGACATCTACTTACGTGACCGCAGCCGAGTACGCCACCGCCGACCACGCAATGCGCACAGGCGGGCAGACCTTCGATCCAGACAGCGTCCCAACCCCGGACCGAATAAATCTTGTAGCTGCAATCAGCAGTGAGAAGTCAAGAAAATTCCAGTTCCTAAAAATCCTCCAACGCACTTACCTAGCGATTCAAGATGGCGAGGGGTTTGGTGCATCCGCTGAGGCAGAACCCATAGACAGGGTCTTCTCACGCGCGACAGAGGCCCCCGAAGCGCCGTCAGAATTCCTAGCAGAGTCTTTTCTTGGGGAGCCGGCGCGCTTCAACACAACCCTCATAACCAGCAATAACCCAATCGAACCACAGAGGCTTGCCACTCAAGATAAAACGAGCGGAGGATCCCTCCCCGATGTCCCTACCCTGAGAGAACTCATAGATGGGGCAGACCCGGAATTCCCTCCGATGGTAGCAACTACTTGGTGCATCGAGGGCTGCGTTGATGTTCCTAGCGAGGCGCTTCTCTTCATTACAAAAGATGAAACCGTTGCTGCTGTAATTGATCTGACAAACGCCGCACAGCGTTGGGTACCTACAATTTCAGAGGACATCGGAAGAATCGCCCGGATTCCCGAGAGTGAACGCGGCGAGTGGTCTCTGGATTCCAATACTTTCCCTGCTACGGGTGAGCTCATTTCGTCAGCCGCCCCATACCGCTCAGCCCCGCCCTCAGGGCCGTATTCATACATGATTGAGGCCGGAGGAGAACCAGCTAAACCACCCGCCGGCGTACCGATGCAGTATGCAATGAGATCGGACTGCATCTCTCCTGGGGGATCCGCGATGGTTGGGCGATGCTTGCAGCGAATCGCAGACGCCACAGGAGTCGCATTCCAATTCAAAGGCACTTTCACTGGGCTACCGGGCAAGGACTCATCAATTATTGAGATCGCTTGGGCCTTCGATGACGAGTTTAAAAACTGGGAAAGAGACAATGGGAAACTCAGCAGTTCGTCAGCAGAGTCAGGAAGCATTGGTTGGGGAGGCCCCGAAGCAGCATTTATTGATGGCTCATTAACGATAACTGGTGGAATGGTATTGCTCAATGCGGAGATGGAGGGTTCACCTCACACCGACATTGCAACCCTTCATGAGTTAACGATGCTCCACGAGCTCTGCCACGCGCTAAACCTTGGCCACGTAGATGACAAACGAGAAGTTATGTACCCATCGGTGGTCGACGGACTCCCAATCCAACTCGGCAATGGAGATCGCACGGGGCTCTTCACCCTGACTTCTTAAGGCTCAACCAACGGAAGCGCGGGCCGGGGCTAAGCCCAGCCGACAAAAACCCTTCACTCGGTGTAGCGCAGTCCCCCGAATCGAGCCTGCAGCGTCTCTACGAGTTGGTCGGCAGTCCCCACTACCGCGA
>JBAXPT010000297.1:0-1764 GCA_037132095.1 Actinomycetes bacterium | reverse complement strand
CGCTCGCCTGAGACTCAACTCACCGCATCTTGGTGGGGAACCGGTGGGCGAAGCAGCCTCCCCGCACCTGAGTAAGAGCTCAGTAACAGCTCAGTAACAGCCGAATAACACAGATCTGCGAGCACACGCCTGATCTGTCAGACTCCCGCCATGACATATGTTGAATTTGAGAGCCCTCAAGCATTACTCGGCGCAGTTGGTCAAGAACTCGGAATAAGCGAGTGGCACACGGTGACCCAGGAGCAGATCAATCTCTTCGCCGACGCGACTGGCGATCACCAGTGGATCCACGTTGATGTTGAGAAGGCAAAGGCTGGCCCGTTCGGCACGCCAATCGCACATGGATATCTCACGATGTCGCTTGCGAGTCTTTTTCTGCCGCAGATTGTTCTCGTACACGGACTCTCAATGGGCCTCAACTATGGAGTCGACAAGGTTCGCTTTCCATCACCGGTCCCGGTCGGCTCTCGACTTCGCGGTAAAGGCACAATCATCTCGGCGATCGAGGTAACCGGCGGAGTGCAGGCAGTTATCAGAGTGACAATTGAGCGTGAAGGCTCTGAGAAGCCCTGCGCGGTTGTTGACACTGTTAGTCGCTACCTAGTCTGAGTAGCAGGCCCCAGCGTGGCGCGTGAAGTCGTGAGCGTCACTGATGCAATGCGCACGATGCCTTCTAGTCGTGCGTTTACTGATGCGACGATTGATGACGAGACCCTCTATCGGATTCTCGACTCAGCACGCTTTGCTCCAAGTGGTGGCAATCGCCAGCCTTGGACGGTGTTAGTTGTGCGCGACCTAGAGGTGCGGGCGCAGATTGCCGAACTCGCGCAGCAGGGTTGGAATGAATACGCCGCGTATATACGCGATGGGCTTGTGCCATTCGGAGCGGATGAGCATGGGCGTTGGCCTGGGCCACTTGTTGATCTAGATGCCGCCGCAGCAACGCATTCACCTAACTCTCTAGTAGACGGGATCGTAAGCGCCCCGGCTCTATTGATTATTCTCGCTGACCTAACCAAGTTGGCAGTGCTCGATGCGGGCCTAGATCGACAGAGCATCGTTGGTGGGGGATCTGTCTATCCCTTCGCACACAACATCATGCTTGCCGCACGATCTGAGGGGCTCGGCGGGGTAATGACAACTTTTCTCTGCAGGCGAGAGACGCAGGCGCGCTCACTGCTTGGGTTTCCCGAGAACGTAGGGATTGCCTCAATGATCGCTTTAGGCCAACCGGTTGAGGCGATTACGCGACTCAAGCGCAGATCAGTTGAGGAGTTCACGCAGATCGATCGCTGGGGCGGCGAGCCGTTTACCGTCTGAGTTTGATAGGCGCGCCTCGTAAAAGTCTTCAATAAATAGAGATGCAGCGAGGCGCGCGGAGCCTTGTATCGGCTAATTTCACCAAATTAGAAGAACGTAAAAACATGAACCTAAGAGCACCATCACCTAATACACAGGAGCACCGATGTCAGCGACAGAGACCGCAGCAGCACTGAAGCCAGTTGTAAACGGGCTCCCAGCGAACTTCATGACCGACGGACCTACATATGCAAAGGGTGCGACGCTTGGTTTTGAGGGAATGTCTTTCTACGTTGGCGGGCGCGGCGCTGTGCTCGGTGATGTTGATGCTGATGTCGTAACCGCGGCCTTCGTTTACTTCGAGCCAGAGTCGGTGCGCTCCGGATGGGAACTCGCAGGGACTGTTATGTCGCGCGAGCAGGCAGCAGCAGAGTTTGCTGAGTGCTGTGACCAGTGGGGCAGAGA
>JBAXPT010000296.1:0-1767 GCA_037132095.1 Actinomycetes bacterium | reverse complement strand
GCCTCGCCGAAGGTGACAATGCCAGCGACTTTGAAATCCTGCGGAGCGCTCTGTGAAAGAACTTTCACTTTTGATCCGACGCGGAGATTACCTTTCTTCGCCGTGCCCCGATCAATAACGACCTCACCCGCAGCACTAGGCGAGTTGCCGGCGACAAGTCGGTACGCATTGAGACGGCCGGGGTTCCAGATGAACCCAAAACTTGGCGCCCCGCGACCTGGGTTGCCAATTGCTTCACCCTTCGCGTCTACAACCTGTGCATAGAACTGCAGGTCACCCTCTGCTTGGGCAACCCCTTGCACGGCTCTCACTTGAGGGAGCAAGGCTGCACTGATGCGGTTGCGTTCCTCCCCGAATGCGCTATCGACTACCTCGTTTGAACGCACGAATGCATCGGTACCATCATTAACAGAGGCGACAAGATCATCGAAGATGACCTGAATCGTGTCGGTAAGAACAAGTGTCCCAGCCATAAATGCGACACCAAGCACTACCGCTAGCCCGGTGAGCATGAAGCGTAATTTGTGGCCGAGTAGACCCTTGAGCGTGACTCTCCACACTTCTGGTCAGCCTCCGAGTTGCTTCATGCGGTCAAGGACAGTTGCGGAGGTTGGATTCATCAACTCTGCCTCGATCCTCCCGTCGGCAAGAAATACCACTCGATCTGCATAAGCAGCAGCCCCTGCATCGTGGGTCACCATCACAATTGTTTGACCAAAGTTGTCTACCGCTCCACGCATGAACGAGAGCACCTCGCTAGAACTTCGCGAGTCGAGGTTTCCGGTTGGCTCATCAGCAAAAACAATCTCGGGCTTCGAGAGCAACGCTCGAGCTACCGCTACACGTTGCTGCTGGCCACCAGATAGTTCATTCGGGCGATGACCTAGGCGGTCTCCAAGTCCGACTGCCTTAACAACCTCGTCCTGCCAAGCAGGGTCGACTTTACGACCACCGAGAGAGAGCGGGAGCGTCATATTCTCTAGCGCATTGAGGGTGGGGATGAGATTGAAAGATTGAAATACAAATCCGAGTCGATCACGCCGCACAAGTGTTAGATCTTTATCTTTCAGCGTGCTCAACTCAATGTCGCCGATGAAAACCTCTCCACTTGTCACCGGGTCTAGGCCGGCAAGCACATGGAGAAGTGTTGACTTACCAGAGCCTGATGGCCCCATAATCGCGGTGAACATACCGGAGGCAAACTCAACATTGATCGAATCAAGCGCGCGTACCTCTGCGTCGCCTGATCCGTAAATTTTGGAGGCGTCGACAGCGCGAGCAGCCGATGTTTTCGTAACGGTGTTCATCGGGAGAGACTCCTATTTTGGGGGGAACCCAATTCTACGACTCTGGCAATTGATCTACCGATGCGGGGAGTCGATCAACGCGAGGAACCGATGGAGTTCCGTGAGTTCGGAGCCAGAGAAACCAGAGAATCCCGCCTATACAGACGATAAGGCTCACCCATGCATTAAGCCTGAGGGGTCCAATCACATGCGCCTTATCCGTGCGCATGTTCTCGAATACGAATCGACCAGCCGTATAGAGGATGAGATAGAGGGCAAGTACCTGCCCTTTCATCAATCTGAATCTCCGCTCGATTACTAATAGCGCCACAAAGACCCCAAGACACCAGAGGGATTCGTAGAGAAAAGTGGGGTGGAAAGTAGCGGTATTGGCGTATTGCGCTGGTCGATGCGCCGAGTCGATCTCAACCGCCCACGGCAGGTTGCTTGGCTTCCCGAAAAGTTCTTGGTTCGCCCAGTT
>JBAXPT010000295.1:0-1787 GCA_037132095.1 Actinomycetes bacterium | reverse complement strand
TTTGCTCTTGGAATCTGTGAGCAGCTCGTCTCCGATGAAGAGTTGGAGCCAACTGTTGATGCACTAGCGACGCGCATCGCAGCGCAGCCACCGCTCGCTATTAAGAACTCCAAGCGTGCGGTCGCAGCCGCTGGGCACCTACCGCTTCGCGAGGGGCTACTCGTGGAGGCAGTTGGGCAGGCCGAGTGCCTTCGCTCTGCTGACATGGGCGAGGCGATCGGTGCATTTATTGAGCAGCGCCCGCCGGTTTTCCGCAACGCCTAAGTAAAAATCACCGGAATCCTCGCTCCTTGATGGTGAGGGTGCGTTTCGGTGGCTACCCTCGTTGCTATGTCGCAGGTACGTATTCGCCCAGGTGATCCGCTTAGTGGAACTCTGCGCGTCCCGGGTGCCTCCAAGAACTCTGGTTGTAAGCAACTAGCAGCGGCTTTGCTCGCTCGCGGCACCACAACCGTGACGAACGCCCCAACTGTTGCAGACCTTGAGGTGATGCTCGAGGTGCTCACTTCAATCGGAGCAAAGATTGAGCGCATCAACGCTGACACCCTGAGTATCGACACCACTGCGCACCTAAACCCAGAGGCACCATACGAACTTGTCTCGATGATGCGAGCCTCGATCAATGTCTTGGGGCCGCTACTTGCAAGATGCGGCGAGGCGCGAGTCGCAATGCCAGGGGGCGACAACATCGGGCAACGCAAGCTCGATATGCACTTCCGTGGTCTAGAGGCAATGGGTGCAACGCTTCAAGTGAGCCACGGCTTTATCGAGGCAACGTGCAAGCAGTTAATCGGTGCACGTATCACGCTTGATTTCCCAAGTGTCGGTGCAACAGAGAATCTCATCAGCGCAGCGGTAACCGCTGATGGAGTAACGGTGATTGAGAACGCTGCGCGAGAACCCGAGATTCGTGACCTCGCCGCGTTCCTAAATCAAATGGGTGCGCGCATTGAAGGCGCTGGTACCTCAACGATTGAGATAACAGGTGTGGGCGAACTCGCGAGTGTCGATACCGAACTCTGCGGTGACCGAATTGATGCTGGGACTTTTCTCATGGCCTGCGGTGTCGCTGGTGGAGATATAACGCTTGAGGGAATTCGCTTCGACCAACTCGAGATGGTGATTGTCAAACTCCGCCAGATGGGTATGGAGATCACGGTCACGGATAGCGGCCTTCGCGCACAAGCCGATAAGCGCCTGAAGTCAGTCGATGTAGCGACTCTCCCGTTCCCAGGTTTTGCCACCGATTTCATGCCGATGACTGTCGCTCTTCTATCGGTTGCTGATGGAACCTCAATAGTGAGTGAGAACATCTTCGATAGTCGCTTCTCATTCATTGATGAGTTGAACCGCATGGGCTCTGATATCCGCACCGAGGATCGCCACGCTGTCGTTAGGGGAGTCGAGCGCCTCTCTGGCGCACCGGTAAGAGCATTCGATGTGAGGGCCGGTGCAGCGTTAGCGATCGCTGGGCTACGCGCCGAGGGCGAGACAATCGTCCATGACTGGCACCACGTAGATCGGGGATACGTAGACCTACCGGGGCGCCTCGCGTCGCTAGGGGCAGCTGTAATTCGCCTCTAGGTTCTTAAACAGGCGGCCCTAAGTCCCTTTGAGACCTGAAACACCCGAGGCGGTCCGAAGTGGGGTTGCTAGGCGTGGCAGACTAGGTACCAAGACAAGAGCAATACCAGAGCGAGCTGGCCACTCAGAGGCCAATCAAGATTTAGAGCGAGAGGTTGGATGCGATGAGCAGCACCATGGAGACCGACATACTCGAAGCGATC
>JBAXPT010000294.1:0-1791 GCA_037132095.1 Actinomycetes bacterium | reverse complement strand
CTAGGCCGGTAACTCCGTCTACTGCTATCTCGGCGCGAGCAGCTACATCGAGACTGATTGTTGCAACCTCACCTGCCATGGCCTCAAGTAGGGCATAGCCAAACGTATCGATCTCAGACGGGAATACAAAGAGATCGGTGGCTGCGAGAAGCGTGTCAAGGCGAGGGTCCCCTGGGCGGAAATCCTGAAAGACGCGGAGGCCTGGCTGCGGTTTTACATCGTCTCGCGTGACCAGAGTGAGCGTCGCCTCAGTGCTTAAGTGACGCCGCCAAATATCTAGGAGGCGATCTCCCCCTTTGCGGCTCAATCGCGTCCCTATAAAAGTGATCTGCGGAAGTGCATTAGTTACGCGCGGCAGTGCATCGTGGAGAGTAATACCGAATGGAACAATTCGAATTCGCTCATCAGCGACTCCATAATCGGTTCGCAAGGAGTTGGCAGTCCACTCCGATTGAGCAATTACAAGCGTCGCTGATTCGTAGACCTTTTTCTCAAATAGTTTGGTGAGAGCGATGCGAGACTTGGTTCCCTTTCCAACGCGTCGCTCCGGAAGAATTCTTGCACCTTGCTCTCCGGTCGAGTCTGTGGCTACTACCGATGGGCGCCCGGCTAGTGCCTTACTGCTAAGTAGCGCTGCATTCTGAGAGTAAACGTGCAGCACATCGTAAGGATTTCTCCAACTACGGAGCCTGCGTTCAACGTGAGCACTGTTGCCGAGTTGAATGCGAAGTGCCTGTAGATCAAAGTCTTCCCGAGCGAGACCAGGTATCGAGATGGCCCCCAACCGTCGAACAAGTCCAGCATGGGGAACGTCGAGAAATTGTGGGCGGACCTCCGGGTAACCACTAAGTGCTGAGCGGATGGCCATATGCATAGTCGCATGTCCACCCATATTCTCATTTACAAATAGCGGCCTTATCGGTGAGTTCACGGTATTTTGCTCCATCAGGAATCCATAATCTGCGAGTAGACAGCCTCGTACTTGCGCGCCATTGCTTCTGCGGTGAACTCGGCGGTGGCGAGTGCCAATCCAGCGCTCCCCATTTCGCTACGCAGCGGTTCATTTGCCAGCAGAGAGGCTATTGCGTCGCGTAGAGCGGGCGCATCACCTGCAGGTACGACTAATCCAGTGACGCCATGGTTGACCACCTCTGTCACGCTCCCAACATCGCAGGCGACAACTGCTAGCTCCGCAAACATTGCCTCACAGATTGATAGTGGGAGTCCCTCGGCCCTTGATGGGAGAACAAAGAGGTCGGCATCATCGAGAATTGCTCGTGCATCATCGCTCCAGCCCAGCAGGCTGAAGCGCTCATTTAGGCCAAGTTCTATAGATCTTTTCTCAAGGTTTGCGCGCTCTGGGCCCTCCCCAACAACCACTGCGCAGACATCTGGGAGACCCACCAATGCATCTTGAAGAAGATCTAGACCCTTTACATGGTCAAGCCTCGCGAGGGTGACTAGTTGTTTCCTGTCGCTGGGAGTGTTGGTTCGCTCTGTTTTTGATCGAGGCGGTTTCTCTTGCGCGTTACTTCGAATCGGCACACCATTGTGAATGGTGCTGATTGAGCCTCTAGGCAGGTCTGCATCCTCCTCAAGGTCTCGCGCCGATGCACGACCTACCGCTATATGCGCAGCGAGTGTCTTGCTCGACCATCGCTTTAAAAAACGTACGCGTCTAGTTGGGAGCGGCATCACGAGTTGCTCGACAGCAACACTCTTCATCCGCGGAATGCTCGCTGCTGCAAGTATCGCGTAGCGACATGCCCAAGGAGTGGAGAGACTCAGGTG
>JBAXPT010000293.1:0-1798 GCA_037132095.1 Actinomycetes bacterium | reverse complement strand
GTAAATCCAAGCAGCCTCGAGATATCTGCAGCAATCGCTGCGTGGTGCTCCGCCCTGGCGATCGCAGCGACTCGATCTGATTCCCGGATTGAACGCGCAGAGATAGTGCGGCTTGTGGTTGCGTTTAGCGCACTTGGAGTGTCACGTTTGTTCGCCCCAATGTGGATCGTCGGGATCCTTATTGTCGCTGGCCTGCTCGGTGGCTGGACCGCTATTCGGAGGATGTCGAGAGATCGACGTATGCAAATAGCGGCTGGAATTATAGGCTTTGCGACACTTAGTCAAATTATTTGGAACGTAATCGTTCGGCCAGTCGATACTGGTACCTCGGTTGAGGTCTCCCAATATGAGCTAATACGAAGCATCATCGGTCGCTCTGGATTTTTCTACGATTCGATGATCGGTAATTTTGGTTGGCTTGATGTCAAAACGCCATACTTAGTGATCCTGATCTGGACTGCCGCTATCGGGCTCCTTCTATCTCTTGGGCTATCTCTACCGTCACGGCGCGCTGCTTTTGCATTGCTATTGACTGCCGCAGCGACTGTGCTGCTTCCGTTAGTGAGCGAGTATCGAGAGGTTCCGATTATCGGTCCATTCTGGCAGGGGAGGTACACGCTGCCGCTTGCAGTAGGTGTGCCGATTATCGCTGCATGGATAATCGGGGCCTCGAGCATTGGAGAACGGCTAGCGCGTAGCCGGTTGCCTCTAGTTGTTGGAGCAGCGCTCTTCATTGGTCATTTATTATCCTTTGGCCAGACGCTTAGGCGCTTCAGCGTTGGATATAACCGTTCGTTTATGTATTGGCGCACCCCTTCTTGGTCGCCGCCTCTAGGGGCTCTGCCGATAACGCTTGGGTTTGGTCTCGTGCTTATTATTTGGTATCTCTGGCTGCTAGGTCCGAGTGCTGAGGATCTCCACGTCGAGGTTGAGACATCGTGATCTATTTGAGAAGCGAAGGTATCCGTAATGATCTCTGAAATTTTTGATGAGTCAGCGTGGGACGAGGTTGCGGGTTTCGATCTGGTCGATATCACGTATCACCGCGCAAAGAATCAGGGAACGGTTCGCGTCGCCTTTAACCGTCCAGAGATTCGAAATGCGTTTCGTCCGTCGACTGTTGATGAGCTGTACCGAGTTCTTGACCACGCCCGCCAGAGTTCGGATGTCGGGTGCGTATTGCTGACGGGTAACGGGCCATCGCCTAAAGATGGAGGGTGGGCCTTCTGCTCAGGGGGCGACCAGCGCATTCGCGGCAAGGATGGTTACCGCTACGCCGAGGGAGAGACCGCGGCGACGATTGACCCTGCTCGCTCGGGGCGTCTCCACATACTCGAGGTACAGCGACTTATTCGCTTCATGCCCAAAGTGGTAATCGCTGTTGTGCCCGGCTGGGCTGCCGGTGGTGGACACAGTCTCCATGTCGTGGCCGATCTCACGATCGCAAGCCGCGAACATGCACGCTTTAAGCAGACCGATGCAGACGTAGCGTCCTTCGATGGAGGCTTTGGCTCCGCCTACCTTGCCCGCCAGGTTGGGCAGAAATTTGCTCGTGAAATATTTTTTCTAGGCGATGAGTACTCGGCCGAGGATGCGTATCGAATGGGGATGGTTAACGCAGTGGTTGAGCATGCAGACCTTGAGAAGGTTGCACTCGAGTGGGGAGCAAAGATCAATGCGAAGAGCCCGACCGCCCAGCGCATGCTGAAGTATTCCTTCAACCTCATCGACGATGGGTTGGTCGGTCAACAGATCTTCGCAGGCGAGGCGACCCGACTCGCTTACATGACAGATGAAG
>JBAXPT010000292.1:0-1804 GCA_037132095.1 Actinomycetes bacterium | reverse complement strand
ATGGATTCGCTAAATGACTAGTTGGATGGTCGTCACCTCAGCGGATAACTATCAGCGCACGATTGACCTTGGCTTCGTAAAACAGGGTTTTAAGTCGCGTCAGCGCCGCCGTGTGATGGAGAACATGAAGCCGGGAGACAACCTCCTCTACTACGTAACCGCGGTTCAGGTATTCGCTGCTACTGCGACGATTACCTCTGAGGGTTTTGAGGAGCACGAACTCATATGGCTCTCTAAGCCCGGGGAGGATTACCCGTGGCGCGTAGAGGTCAAGGCCGACCGGGTCCCTGCTGAAGAGGATTGGATCCCAACGCATATGCATGGTCCGGGTCTCGAGTACATGCAGAAGTGGCCAGCGAAGCACTGGAAGCTCGCGTTTCAGGGCAACCTTCACCAGATTCCTGATGCGGACTTTGCGACTATTCGCCAAGCCCTTGCTGGGACAAAGCAGATAAAGATTCCTGCTAATCCGGCAAAGAAAGCAAAGACGGCAGTTAAGAAATCTGCACCCAAGAAGCAGGCTTCGCCGGTCGTTAAGACTGTTGATGCAAAGAAAGCAGTTAAGAAGTCTGCGGCTAAGCGTTCTTGATCTCTAGGGTCGCCGTTACGCGATCAAGCGATGAGGCGGTCGAGAGCTCCACGTATCTCGTCTGTTGCGAAAGCGCCATCTAGGCGTTCCTGCACTGTTCCGTTGGCGGAGACCGTAAACAACCACGGCTCACTATCGATTCCCCATGCGGAGATCGTAGAGACGAGATTGGTCCCTTCAGTAGATTCGTAGATCTCGACGTGGACAAAATCAACTTCGCTTGAGTAATCGCCCTGCACTGCGAGCAGTTGATCAAGCACTGGTCCGCAGAATTGTGTTTGGCATCGCGCTGGAGTTGCAAACATGACTGCGACGGGGCGGCCTTTTCCGATCAAGGCATCGAGAGACTTAGTGTGGAGCGGGCATGCGGGGTCACGGGTGCAGATCGGGTCGACCCCGAGTGTTGCCTCTGCGGTTGGCGACGGCGCTGCCGGTGCAGCACCTCCAGGGATCGGGCCAAGAGGCTTCTTCAATACTTGGAAGAAGAGTTTCACGGACTTACCTTTTAGCGTGGCGCGACCCTCCCATATCCCATCCGTTTTTAGGATCAGATCGAGCGTGTATATGCCGCGCCCCTTGGGGAGTCCCTCGGTATGGAGCACCGCAGGTAGGTCGTCACCAAACGCATCGGCCTCTTGCCGCACCGCGAGGGTCGCATCTCCCTCGCTAACGAACTCGCCATTAAATGTGAAGATAAATGCAAAACGTTGTGGCGTATCAGTGGCGTATAGGTCGCTCGATACGCGTAACGCCTGGAGCCCCTCCTTCGCGACGCCTTGCCCAGATGTGCCTGATGGTTTCTTATCCTTTGAGGAGTCCGTTCCTGTGCATGCAACAAGGGCTACGGCCCCACCGGCAGCGATGAATGCACGTCGAGAGAGTTCTGGAGTCAACATGCATCTATTGTCGCCGCTGGAGGTGCCCCGTGTCCCATCACGTTTTATTTAATCTCGACGGCCAAGAGGTTGATGTCGAGGTCGACAACAATGAATCCCTACTGAGCGTCCTTCGGGAACGGCTCGGGGTCATGTCTGTCAAGGATGGCTGTGCGCCGCAGGGCCAATGCGGCTGCTGCACAGTGCTTGTGGATGGAGAGGCCCGGGTCTCTTGTGTGACTCCTGTAGATCGGATCATCGGTAGAGCAGTCACTACCGCCGAGGGACTTGAGCCGGTTTGGCGCGATGCCTGCGCCGCTTCTTTTGTCGCAACCGGTGG
>JBAXPT010000291.1:0-1807 GCA_037132095.1 Actinomycetes bacterium | reverse complement strand
CTTGCCGGCCCACCTGGTCAGGCGCACGACGGGGGACACGATGCTCAGCACAATGCAGGATTTTCCGCTCACAATCGGAATGATTTTTCGCCATGGACGAGCGGTCCATCCGGACGGCGAGATTATTACTTTCGAGGGCGAATCAAGTCGCAATGCAACCTTCACCGAGGTTGCCGATAGAGCAGAGTTGCTCGCATCGGCACTACAACGCCTAGGAATCGGCGACGGCGACAGGGTTGCGACTCTCTGCTGGAACCACCAAGAGCATGTTGAGGCTTACTTTGCAATCCCTGCAATGGGTGCAGTGCTACACACCCTTAACTTGAGGCTCTTTCCCGAGCAACTGACCTACATCGTCAATCATGCCGAGGATCGAATCGTTATCTTGGATGCAAGCCTGCTTGCGCTGATTGCACCGTTAGCCGACCAACTCTTGACTGTGGAGCATTACATCGTTATCGGTGGTGCAGACGGTGATGCTCTTGCCCCGCTTCTTGCCGGCGCTGCAACTGCAGGGAGAGGCGCCGATGTTCTGCATTATGAAGACCTCCTCTCCGCAGAGGAGCCTGGGTTTGATTGGCCTGAGGTAGACGAACGCTCCGCCGCAGCGATGTGTTACACGAGCGGCACTACCGGGCACCCAAAGGGAGTCGTGTATTCGCACCGATCAACGGTTCTTCACTCAATGGCTGCCTGCTTTAAACAGACCAACGCTATTGCTGAAGAGGAGAGAATTCTTCTGATTGTCCCTATGTTCCATGCAAATGCTTGGGGACTTCCCTACGCCGCGTGGATGGTCGGTGCAGATCTAGCGATGCCTGCTCGTTTTCTCCAGGCTGAGCCTTTGTCGCGCTTTATTCGTGATGCTCGCCCCACTTACTCTGCGGGTGTCCCAACGATTTGGTCTGACATCCTGCGTTACTCGCGCACCAATGACGTAGACCTCTCCTCGATACGCACGATTATCTGCGGAGGTTCTGCGGTTCCTCGTGCATTGATTGAGGCGTTCGATAAGGAGTTTGGAATCACGCTCTTTCAAGCATGGGGAATGACCGAGACGAGTCCGCTCGCAGCGATTGCGCGCCCACCGCACGGTTTTGAGGAGGGTTTCTCGGGCGAAGGAGATGGTGGGTCGTTAGAGGAGACACAGGACGGAATGTGGTGGCGTGCGCATACTGGGCGCGTTGTCCCAGGGGTGGAGATGCGCGTTGTTGCAGATGACGGCTCGGTACTTCCATGGGACGGAGAGTCAGTCGGAGAGATTCAAGTTCGCGGAGCATGGATAACAGGTTCGTATTACTTAGACGATGCGATCGACAAATTTGACGATGGATGGCTTCGCACAGGCGATGTCGCCCATGTGAATCGCCTCGGATTTGTCCAGATTACTGACCGTTCAAAAGATGTAATTAAGAGCGGTGGAGAGTGGATCTCATCGGTAGAGCTAGAGCACGCGATTATGGAGCACCCAGATGTAGCTGAGGCGGCTGTCATTGCCGTTCCAGATGCCCGATGGGACGAGCGCCCACTTGCCTGCGTAGTTCTAGAGGAGGGCGCTAGCGCAGATGCTCGCGCAATATGTGACTTCCTAACTGGTGCTGTTGCAAAGTGGCAGCTCCCAGAGCGCTGGACGTTCATAGCGGTGGTCCCCAAGACGAGTGTTGGAAAGTTCGATAAGAAAGTTCTAAGGGCTCAATACGCTGACGGAGCGCTAGAGGTAATCACTCTTTAACGAGATGGTTGCGAGTAGCGAGAGAGCGTTTTACCTGTTTTTTCCCTGTTTTTTAGCTCTGAAGATCTAGTAGGG
>JBAXPT010000290.1:0-1820 GCA_037132095.1 Actinomycetes bacterium | reverse complement strand
CTGCACTCTGCTGTAGTTGAGTTGATTGCGAAGCCGGGCGCGCATATTCGTTACTCAACAATTCAGAACTGGTCTCCGAACGTATACAACCTTGTTACAAAGCGTGCACGCGCTGAGACCGAGTCACGCGTTGAGTGGATTGATGGCAACCTTGGATCGAAGTTGACAATGAAGTACCCGGCTGTTGTATTGGTCGGGCCCAAGGCGCACGGCGAGGTGCTATCAGTCGCTTACGCAGGGGCAGGTCAACATCAAGACGCGGGTGCGAAGATGACCCACGCCGCACCGGAGACCACCTCAATCATTGACTCAAAGTCAATCTCGAAAGATGGCGGGCGTACTACCTATCGCGGCCTTGTAAAGGTCGAGGAGGGAGCGTACGGAGTGAAGAGCCATGTGCGCTGTGATGCGCTGATCCTTGACGAGGACTCCCGCTCGGATACCTATCCCTACATGGAGGTAGACGAGAAGGATGCGCGCATTGGGCATGAAGCAACCGTCTCAAAGGTCGGCGACGACCAAGTCTTCTATCTCATGAGCCGCGGACTCTCCGAGCAGCAAGCCACTGCAATGATCGTCAATGGTTTCATAGAGCCGATTACCAAGACTCTCCCGATGGAGTACGCAGTAGAGCTCTCTCGCCTCATTGAGCTCAACATGGAGGGCTCGGTCGGCTAGTAGTCGCCAGCAAAAACATTGAGTAATCGCTTTACCCCCGAAGCATCATTAGATCTTGGCGGCCCAGAGTGGCTTAGCCAGCGTCGCCTGCGCGCCATTGAATCCCTCAAAGATCTCGAGTGGCCAACAGCCGATGAAGAGATCTGGCGCTATAGCCGTGTCGGTGATCTTGATCTCACTAAATACCGTCCGATGTCTGGCGCAGAGTTGGGCCAGCCTGGGGTCGATGCTGTCCCTGGCGGGGGGCCTGTAGCTGCCGAACTTGGAGCACGATCAGCACTCATAGTTGTGCGTGATGGTCGAGTTGTGCACCATGAGATTGACCCTGCTCTAGAGGCGCGAGGCGTGGTCGTGGGTGACCTAGCAATGCTCGATGCTGATACTGCGGCTGGGCGAGTTGGCTTGACCTCTGATGCGTCCCCCGATGCTTTTACGATTCTCCATGACGCGTTTTTAGCCGGAGGCGCGTATATACACGTCCCTCGTGGCGTAGTTGTAGAGCAGCCGATCGTAGTGATCCACTGGTGTGACGGTGAGGGAGTCGCTTCCTTCCCGCACACAATTGTGATTGCAGAAGAGTCAAGCCAAGTCTCGGTTCTTGAGCGCTTCGGATCCCCAAACGTCGTGCATCTAGTCGACGGAGTAGTCGAGCTAATTCTTGGTGACGGAGCAAATGTTCGTTACCAATCTGTTCAAGAATACGGAGCCAAGACAACAAGTATTGCGCTTCAGCGTGCGCACCTTGGGCGCGATGCGGTTCTCCACTCATCAGCGGTAGCGCTTGGCGGCTCATACGCGCGTCTTCGAAGCGAGTCGCTCCTTGAGGGCGTCGGTGCTGAGTCGGAGCAGGTAGCCGTGTACTACGGCGATAACGATCAAATGCTTGATTTCCGTACGCTTCAAGACCATGCTGCGCCGAACACGACGAGCAATCTCTTGTTCAAGGGCGCAGTTGAAGATACTGCCCGTTCTGTTTACTCTGGCTTGGTTCATATCCGACCAGAGGCGCAGAAGTCGCGTGCAGTACAGAGCAATAGAAACCTTGTACTAACCGAGGGTGCCGGCGCAGAGTCGATCCCAAACCTCGTGATTGAGGCCGATGACGTGCGCTGTGCTCATGCCTCTGCTGTTGGGCCGATCGA
>JBAXPT010000289.1:0-1821 GCA_037132095.1 Actinomycetes bacterium | reverse complement strand
ATCAACCCGGATCTCGTGCAGAGCTAAGAGTGAGGCAAGGCGACGCAGTCGCTCCTCGACGAGCTCAAGTAGATCGATGGCCTGGCGATCTGGAGTAAATGCTCCAGCCTCGATTCGGCTCATGCTCAGTAGATTTGCGACGAGCCTGTCGAGCCGATCGACCTCGTCGCAGACTGTCGTGAGCAACTCATAACGCGTTCCTTCGTCATACTGGATTCCATCCCTCAGGTCGGTCGCCACCGCACGTATCGCAGCAAGCGGAGTGCGGAGATCATGTGAGACGGACCGTAGGAGAGATGCGCGTTGGATGTCGATCTGCTCGAGGGTCTCGGCGCGCCGAGCTTCAGTGGTGAGAAGCTGTCTGGTCTCAACCTCGGCGGATAGGCGCGCATCTAATTCTGCGAGTTCGAGAGAGCTCTCATCTATCTGCTGCTCCCGCTTAGTGAGGCGTACGACTAGTTGCCCAACTATGAGAGCAACGACTACGAACGAAAGAAATGTGATGACCTCCTCTGCTGTCGCAATTTTTAGTGTTCCAAATGGCTTTAGGAACAGCAGATTCAAGATGAACGCTGCTACTGCAGCGGTTACTAGGGACGGAAGCGTTCCTCCTAGAACTGCTGCTCCGACCACAGCAACTACAAGCACTAAAGCTACGGGGGCACTCGTTAGTTGGCTGCGCATCGGAAGGAAGGCAACGGTGCCGAGAGTAATTGCACATCCCCCAAATGCAAAACCCCTGAATCGGTGCTTCGAACGCTCAATATTGGGGATCACAAAGGAATCTTTACGCGTTCCTTACGCCTTAGCCAACTCTCCGTGCAGATGGAGTGAGAGAAAGCAGGTTTAATAGAGGGATGGCAGCAAAATTTGATTCTGTAGATGGCAATCTCTCGACTCCACCCTCTCCGCGCATTGGTGTCGCAGGGAATTATGGCGAGATCGCAGAGACTCGGCGGTACCGCATCAAGACTCGAGTGCTAGGTAAAGCCCTCAACACAGACCAACTTGAGCACGAGAGGTTGGGGAGGCCTACCGCTCTCGCAGTATTCGCGAGCGACGCGCTCTCCTCGACTGCTTACGCGTCGGAGGAGATCCTTCGTACATTGATACCCGTTGTAGGTCTGCTCGCCTTCTCACTAGTCCTGCCGATTACGTTGGCGATGGTAGGCGTTCTTGTAATCCTGATGTTCTCCTACAGACAAACGATCAAGGCATATCCATCGGCTGGAGGCGCCTATATCGTCACTAAGGACAATCTTGGCCTTATGCCGGCTCAGGTCGCCGGTGTAGCGCTCCTCACTGATTACATACTCACCGTTGCAGTATCGGTCTCCGCCGGAGTTGCTGCGTTGTACTCAGCATTTGGGTCGCTCCGTCCATACAAGGTGCCGATCGCTCTCGGATTCATTGCAATCATCGCGTTGGGGAACCTTCGGGGCGTTCGAGAATCGGGCAAAGTATTTGCGGTTCCAACATATGCATTCTTAATAAGCATGTTTGTCATGATCGGAGTTGGGCTCGTGAGGGCTGCAACTGGCGGACTCCATTCAGTTCCGAATACCAGTACAGAGGTCTTAGGGGTACAGGCATCAGCGAGCATTTTCCTTCTCTTACACGCATTTGCATCTGGTGGAGCGGCTATGACAGGTGTCGAGGCGATCTCGAATGGAGTGCCTGCATTCAAACGCCCAGAATGGAAGAACGCGCGCTCGACGCTAATGGTCATGGGCGCATGTTTGGGCGTCATGTTCATAGGCATTTCGTGGCTTGCGGCGCACATGCATGTAGTCCCGAACAACAAGCAGACAGTGATATCGC
>JBAXPT010000288.1:0-1829 GCA_037132095.1 Actinomycetes bacterium | reverse complement strand
TGCAATCTCGCTCTCAAGTTCCTCATGAGACCCATCTGCAAAATCATTGAACGCAACTCTGCCGGGGGCGCAGTCGCCCCCGATCTCGATGAGGATGAATTGAGCACCCCCCTTGCTGCTGTCTTTGGGGAGGTGAGGCTCCAGTGCGTCTAGTAACGCTCGTTCTCCGATGACTACACGCGTCTGCGTTGCATAAAGAATCTCCACCCACTCGCGCGGGTTGAGTCGGTAATTAAGGGGAACCAAGATACGGCTGGCACGAGCAATCGCGTAGTACGCATCGGCAAATTCAAGGGTGTTCTCTGAGAGGAATGCAACGCGCTCACGCCTCTGCGTAATCGAGGCGACTGCATTCGCTAAACGCTTAACGCGCTGCTCTAGTTCGCTGAACGTGACTACTCGGCCCTCGACAATTACAGCGGGCGCGTCTGGAGTATTTCTCGCGCTGCGTTCAATAATTTCATGGAGCAGCATCGAACGAGGTCCGATCTGTTGGATTACTTAGCTACTTGCTTGCGGTCTTTACGGAGAACTCGACACTCGGCTCAGTAGATGCATACTCAGGTGTGAGGTACGCGGTATACGCACTCTTCCCCGCAAGTTGATCTAGGAAGAAGGCGATTGTATAGGTCTCCGTAAGACTGTTCGCTTTCTTCCACGCGAGTTGTCCAGGCTGGCATCCGCCCTTTCCGCTCTCAGTAACAGTATCGATAATTATTTGGGGGACGTTCTTGATTGTCGGGGCAATCTCCAGGTAGTAGCAGATGTCGCTAAACGATTGGTGTGCACCCTTGATGAGGTCAACCCTGTATAGCGGGCGTGCTGGAATCGCATTCCAAGTTCGAACGGTATTCGGCTTGAGTTTTGATGTTGTATCGAGAGTGCCGCTGATGAGCATCGTCGGGACTTTTACCTTCTTCAACTCAGCGAGGGGGATCGTTTTTGTATAGGCAGCAAGCCCAACAATCGCTTTAATCTTCGGGTAACCAGGGACACCAAGGTGCCCGACAGTCCCAATAATTGAGGTCATTCCGCCAAGGGAGTGACCCATGATCCCGATCTTCTCAGGGTCGATTGATTTATAAAGCAGGTCGCCTGTATTCGCATTACGCGCTAGAGCATCATCGAGCGTGGCGCGCACATCGCCAACTCGATTGATTTCGTTTTGTTTGCGTTCGACGATTTGGCCGGTAACAGCATCAATCGCGGTATTGCCGGTGTGGTCGGGTGCAACTACTACAAAGCCGTGGCTCGCAAGGTTCTCTGTAAGGAAACTAGAGATGAAGCGAAGCCCGCCGTATCCGTGCGAGTACATGACGAGTGGGAACGGGCCTTGAGTAGAGACGGGCAACCCAGAGAATGCAGTGCGCGATGGAACCTCTACGCCAGGTATGACTGCGTAATTCACTGGGGTTGCGCCCTCGACGCGTGACTTATCTGCGGGGTACCAGACATCTACGGTGAGGTCGCGCTCGGGGCGTTGGGGGTCCTTCACGGTTACGGTCTCACGACCGACGGCGAATGGGCCGGGCTGATCGGGTGCGGGCCCAGCGGCTTTAGCGTCCGCCTTCGCAGTTGCCTTGGACCCGGATGAGTTATTTGAGTCACCACCGCAGGCCGCAAGGATTGCGACGAGTAGCAATGCGCTTGCCCCTGCAATTGCGCGAGTCCCAATGCGGGCGCGCCGGTGGGTGCTCGTCTGTGTGGCGCTTGGAGAATCGACGTCAGCTGAGTCTCCGCTTCCTGACATAGCCGTGTTGTTGATTGTTGTCTCGGGCATTGGTTCCTCCAGAAAAGTGGTCTGCTGCAGGTTAGGGCGCAGAGTGCGA
>JBAXPT010000287.1:0-1830 GCA_037132095.1 Actinomycetes bacterium | reverse complement strand
GCCCTTGACAACATTGACGACACAGTTTTAAAGCTCGAGGCAGAGCGCCGAGCGCTTCTCGGATCATTTGGGCTAAGTGGGGCTGCAATGGAGCAGCCGGCAGGTTCGCTCTCAGGTGGAGAGAGAGCCAAGTTAGGGCTTGCAATGCTCGCCGCTGGTGGTTCAAATCTCTTAATACTTGACGAGCCCACCAACAACCTTGACCCCGCCTCAGTAGACGCAGTCGGTCGCATGTTCCGCCACTGGGAGGGAACGGTAGTTGTCGTTAGCCATGAGCCGGCTTTCGTTGAGGCCCTCGCGCCAACGCACTGTTTACGCCTGCCAGATGAGCGCTTCGACTTCTGGCGCGAAGAGGATATTGACGTCGTCTCTATGCGTTAAGAGTCACTAACCGCAGAGTTTCTTGCTCCATTTTGAGGCCTCAGGGGAGTAGAATTTCGAAATGCTTAAAAGAACGACACTCATCAAAAATCTCTCCGTTGCATCTTTTGCATTGTTAATTGGTATCGGCGCCACGATCATCCCGGCCCAAGCGGCAGATGCTCCAATCTGGAACTCCAGAAGGTTCATCAGCATTGCTCATGCCGGGGGAGACCTTGAGTCTCCGCACAGCACTCTCTACGCAATGAAGAAGGCGATAGCAGCCGGAGCGGATGTCTTAGAGATGGATGTTCGCTTGAGTAGCGACAACGTGCTCATGATTCAGCACGACGACACTGTAGATAGGACAACAGGGGAGACCGGGCCGGTTAATTCGTTTACCTCTTCGCAGCTTCAAGACATGGACAACGCGTATTGGTTCTATCCGCACTGCTGGTCTTGCCATAGCCAACCAATTGAAGATTATGTGTTACGAGGTGTGCGCAAAGGAGACGTAGCGCCACCGGCAGGGTATGCACCTGATGATTTTCGCGTCCCTACTCTTCTAGATGTAGTCAACACATTCCCAGGGCAGCGCCTAAATATTGAAATTAAGGATGGCCCCACAGGGATGGCGGCTGCCGAGGCCTTAGCTGGGTTCATCAATTCTCATGGGCCAGCGAATCGCTATGTCGTGGCGTCGTTTGACGATGCGATTCTCGATCATTTTAAAGAGCTTGCACCCGAAGTTTTCACTAGTCCAGGATTGAATTTAATCACCTCTTGGTTTGGCTCAAGAGGTGCACTTCCAGGCCACAGAGTTCTTCAAGTCCCACCTTTATATGGAGAGATCGAGGTTGTGACTCAGAAGTTTGTTGATGATGCGCATGCAAACGGACTCGTTGTGTGGGTTTGGTTCAACGGTGACGAGGATGATGTACCCGATACGTGGGTTCGTTTAATGGGTCTCGGAGTAGACGGAATTCTCACTGGGAAGCCAGCAGAGGCAGAGCCATATATTGCGGCAGCTAACGCGGCGGCAGCGGTAGCCGTCACCACCACCTCAGTCCCAGCAAGCGCTCCAGAGATCGCCGCTCTGGCTAATACGGGTAACGATAATTCGCTATGGGCTTTAGGTATTAGCGCCACATTTATAGGCGCAGTACTTGTGTATGCGACGAGAAGGCGTGCCGCTGCGATCTCGCGTTGAGAAATAGGTAGAATAATCTTCATGTTTGACGACATTCTCGAAGCAAATAGCCGGTACGCAGCAGGTTTCAAACTCGCCGGTTTAGACCCAACAGCCGCAAAAGGCCTTGGAGTAGTTACCTGCATTGACTCTCGGATTGAACCGTTAGCAATGCTTGGTCTCGTTCCAGGTGATGCAAAAATTCTTCGAAACGCAGGTGCGCGGGTTACAGAGGATGTGCTTCGGTCGTTAGTTCTAGCAACGAACCTTTTAGGGGTAGA
>JBAXPT010000286.1:0-1834 GCA_037132095.1 Actinomycetes bacterium | reverse complement strand
ACTGCTTTACCTATGTCGTGCTCCTGCAGTTAGAGGCTCTCGGTCTCTGCGAACGCGGCGGGGCTGGTGAATTCGTCCGCGATGGGCGCATCAAGCTCGGTGGAGAGTTCCCGCTGAATACTCATGGAGGGTTGCTCTCGCAAGGTCACATGTGGGGGATGAATCATGTAGTGGAGGCGGTAAGGCAGCTTCGCCACGAGAGCGGCGAGGGCCAAGTAATGGATGCAGAACTCGGGCTCGTAACAGGGTGGGGAGATTTTGGCGATGGTTCAATCGCAATTCTTGGGAGGGATCGATGAATCAACGTGAAGGGCACTCGCTACCACCGACAGACCGGATACTCCCAAACCCTTCAGGACTAAACGCAGACTTTTATCGCATAGCAGCAGAGACTGAAACCCTAAATGTTCAGCGGTGTATCGACTGCAGCGTCTATAGGCACCCTCCGCGTTTTAGCTGCGCGCATTGCGGCTCTGGTGCATGGAGCTGGAGCCCTACAACAATGCGCGGTGTGGTTTGGTCTTGGACCATTACTCATCGGGCATTTGATCCGGCCTTTACAGAACAGCTTCCCTATGCGGTGGTTGTAGTGGAGCTCGAAGAAGGCGTCCGTGTGGTCGGTAATCTTCGAGGTATTACAACATCAGAACTTCAAATCGGATTAGAGGTCAATGTCTCGCTCGATATACGCAGTGAGACTGTCGCTCTCATCGATTTCACTCCTCGGTGATCCCGACCTTGCGAAGAAGGTCCGGCTCTAGATAGATCAATCGCGCTGTTGGCACGACAGCGCGAATGCGTGCCTCTGCAGAATCAATCGCAGCGGCAATAGTTGGTAAATCTCCTGGAACAAATGCAATTTTTGCTGCTACTAATAGGTCTTCTGGTCCGAGGTGAAGTGTGCGCATGTGAATGACGCTCTGCACTTCAGAGCCTGCAAGCATCGCGTCGCGAACAGCCTGCTGTGTCTCTGGATCTGCGGCCTCTCCGAGCAGCAGGCTATGCATCTCTATTGCAAGCACGATGGCAATAACGCCAAGCAGTAGGCCAATCAAGATGCTCGCGATTGAGTCGAAGCGCGGCTCACCTGTAGACCAACTGAGACTAACTCCAGTAAGTGCGATGAAGAGCCCGGTCAGCGCTCCAACATCCTCAAGAAGCACTACAGGTAGCTCCGGGTTACGTGTCGAGCGAATGAACTGCCACCAAGTCTTGCGCCCCTTCGACGGGCGAGCTTCCCTAATCGCAGTGCGGAGAGAATATGACTCCAGACCGATGGCTACAACCAATACTGAGACTGCAATTAGTGGTGATTCGAGTTCGGCGGGGTGAGAGAGTTTGTGGAGCCCTTCGTAAATAGCAAATACAGCACCTAGCGTGAAGAGCACGAGAGCAACTACGAAGGCCCAAAAGTAGCGCTCACTGCCGTAGCCAAATTGATGTGTAGGCGACTCGCGCCTTTGAGACCGGCGTCCGCCAAAAATCAGTAGCGCCTGATTGCCGGTGTCCGCCACCGAGTGGATCGCCTCTGCAAGCAGTGCAGACGATCCAGTAATGAGAAAGGCGATCCCTTTGGCAATTGCAATGCCCATATTCGCGAATAGTGCGGCGATGATTGCCCGTCGGCTTCCTTCATGCATGGCATAAGAGTACCGGAGTCGCTGCGGGTAGCCTGTCCTCATGGCTATTTACGCGTTAGGCAAGTACACACCGAAGATCGACCCAACGGCGTTTGTTCACCCCGATGCAACTGTCATCGGTAACGTCACGATTGGGGCAGAGTCCTCAGTGTGGCCGAGAGCGGTTCTTAGAGGCGATTATGGACCCATCATTA
>JBAXPT010000285.1:0-1840 GCA_037132095.1 Actinomycetes bacterium | reverse complement strand
GAGCGGAGTTTGACCATCAGCGCGTAATCGACATAACCCTTGAGACCTACGAGCGACTCCTGGCTGCTAAGAGGGTGAGCCGTCAATGAGCGACCATCCAATGTCCTCTGATTATTCGATTCGCTTAGGCACAAGCAACGATGCAGTCGCTGCAGCTCTCCTACATTCGTCGCGCATCAATGAAGGGTTCCTTCCGACCCTTGGTCCTCGATTCCTTGGGAGGCTCTACCGTCGAATTGCCCTTGACCGAGACTCTTTCTTAATGGTTGCCGAGAAGGACGGGGAGATTCTTGGAATGGCCTCGTGCACAGAGAACCTTGGGCATCTCTACAGAGTCTTCATTCTGCGCGACGGGGTAATCGCTGCAGCGAGTGCCCTGTTACCTATTCTTCGATCGCTACCGCGCGTTTTTGAGACTCTTAAGTACCCATCACAGAGCGGATCTGAACCAGCGAAGGCTCACCTCCCCGAGGCGGAGGTTCTTGCTGTTGCAGTTAGAGAAGGATCATCAGGGATCGGCATTGGTCGGCAAATTATGGTTGCATCCATCGCAGAATTCACGCGCAGAAGCGTCACGAGCTTCAAGGTTGTTACTAGCTCTGAGAATGCAGCCGCTCTCGCGCTCTATCGATCTACGGGTTTTCGGGATACTGCGGCACTAGAGTTACACGAAGGCACAGATTCGCTTGCGCTTGTTTGGAGTAGCGAGTGACCCCTCTAGCCGGCCTACTACTTGCGTTCTTGGTCACGTGCGCGTTGACCCCCGTCGCTATTCGCGTCGCACATCGCACCGGCATGGTCGATAGGCCTGGTGCTCTAAAAGTTCAGAGCACCCCGGTTGCTTACCTCGGCGGGGTTGCAGTCTTCGCTGGCGTATTTGGAGCCCTCGCTACGACAACTCCACGCTTACTCATCCCGCTTGCTCTCGCTCTCCTACTTGGGCTATTTGATGACCGCATAGATATTCCACCTCGTATTCGTGTTCTCGGCGAGGCTGTAATCGCTCTAATCGGCGGGGCATTAGTACCGGCTGGGAGCGGCGCTATCGGTGTTGCAATTACCGCTGTCCTCATTCTCGGTCTTCTAAACGCGGTGAACCTCTTGGATGGCCTAGACGGTCTTGCCTCTGGCGTCTGCTCTGCCTCCGCAATTGGCTTTGCCTTCATATCTGAAGACCCGAGATTGCTGGCGTTATCGCTTCTAGGGGCACTAATTGGATTCTTGATATTCAATCGCCCACCAGCACAGATCTATTTGGGCGACGCCGGCGCATACCTCGTAGGCGTGGCGCTTGCGATCCTTGCCGCCCTCAGCCTCAACTCAGGGGAAGGCACCTCCACGAGCCCCGCTATATGGGCAGCGCTTCCTCTAATCGTTGCGGTGCCGATCCTCGACACCCTGGTTGCAATTGTCCGAAGACTTAGGGCTGGAAACCCCATCTTCTCTGGGGATCGAAGCCACATATATGACCAATTATGCGATCGCGGAATCCCCGCGAAGCGCGTTTTAGTAATTATGGTCTTGGCCCAATTGGTCTTAGCGCTCCTTGGAGTACTCGCCTCGCGCCTAAGCAGCACTGCAAGTGTGTCCGTGATGCTCCTAAGCGCCGGTATTCTCATTGCGATCACGGTAAGGGCTGGGTTCCTAACCACAGACGGAGGACCATAAGTGAAGAAGCTCGCAGTACTCGGCGGCGAAAAGTCATTCCCTGATGGCGTCGCGTTCGTGCGACCTCCCGCTCCTCCTTTGGAGGAGGTAGTAGCACGCCTCGCCCCTTCATACTCCCAAGGCTCACTCACCAATGGACCTTTAGTACGCGAGTTGGAGGACTCTGTTGCAG
>JBAXPT010000284.1:0-1847 GCA_037132095.1 Actinomycetes bacterium | reverse complement strand
TTCTTGCAATGCTGGCGACACGGCGCGCCCTGAAAGCAGATCAATGCGACATCCTCCACCTGAATCTCTCCAGTCCGACGTCTTGTCGATATGCGATTCTTGCAGCGGCAAGCATCCCGGGGATAAAGAGCGTCGCTGTTGAGCAACTTGTCATGCCGCTGCCAACGAAACGCGTACGGTTCTTAAAGCGATGGTCGGACAAGACGCTCGCGGCGCATATCGCGGTCGGGAGCGCATCTGCGAGAGACCTTGAAGAAGACGCGAACCTACCTAGAGGCTCAATCCGCACAATTCACAATGGCGTACCAACCCATGGTAGCGACTCCGTTAGGGCGTCGCACTCGAAAACAACGGGACCCGAAAAAGCTCATGGCGAAAAGCGCATTGTTACGCTCGCTAGGCTCGACCATATTAAGGGTCTCGATATCCTTCAAGACGCGTTGGTCGAACTCCCAAATGTCCACGCAGTGGTTGTTGGGGAAGGCCCAGAACGCTCAGCCCTCGAGAAGAGGTCTAGAGAACTCGGCCTCAATGAACGCTTCACCCTCCTGGGATGGAGCGACGACGCGCGATCAATACTCGACGATGCTGACCTCTTTGTTCTCCCATCAAGGGCCGAGGGACTCCCGCTTTCAATCTGTGAGGCAATGTTTGCGCAGTTGGCAGTAGTTGCCTGCGATGTTGGGAGCGTGCGAGAAGTAGTGGAGCATGGCGTCACTGGATTGCTCGTACCAGCGGATGATGCGTCCGCTCTACGAGACGCCATCGCCTCCCTGCTGGCAGATGAACCGCTACGTAGATCAATGGGGAGCGCTGGGTTAGCAGTCGCCGCCGCCGAGTTCACCGCAGAAGCAATGGCGCGAAAATACGAGGCCATTTACTCGGAGATTCTTAATTCTGTAAGGAGTGCGAAGCTATGAACGCACCTATAAGGCCGCTCTTTGTAAATGAAAATATGGGGGGTCATGCAACTATGCATATGGCCATCCGCTCAGCCCTAAGTGGCTACCCAGAGGTGAGGCCACAATTTCTCGATGTTCCTAATGCCGGGTTCGTCAGAAAGTTAGGCGCCGTCTCGATACCTGGCCTCGCCCGAGAAGACTTTGATCTGCAGGCACTCCGAATTCAGCTCAGCAATAGTGCACACGTTGAACGCAGGCTCCGCAACTGGAGAAATCCTTACGATGTGCTCCACGTATACTCCCAAAATGTCGCTCTGCTGAGTAGCAAGGCGCTAGCAACACGCCCATCAGTAGTGGCAACAGACTCGACGGGCGAGCAGGGTGCGAGGATTCTCCCGGAGCGCCGCGTTGGCAAAGGAACAAACTCTCGCATCGCGTTCACCAAACGGTTCGAGAAACGGGCCTACGAATCTGCGACGCTTGTCATTGCCCAATCCGAGTGGGCTGCTAAATCTCTGCGGGCCGACTATGACGTAGACGATTCACGCATCCGTATTATTCCCTTCGGTATTTCAGTGCATGACGCTCTTCCGCATACTCCAAAGGCGCTACCTCAGATCACTTTCATTGGTACCCGGTTGAGCCGCAAAGGGGGAGACCGCCTCCTAGATATTTGGCGGCGGCACTTAAGCACTGAGACGACGCTCGCTCTAGTCACACGAGACGACGTAAAACTGCAACCAGGCCTCCGCGTCTTTCAAGATTTTCGTCCGGGGGACCCTCGCCTTGACACTCTGCTCGCAGCAACCGACCTCTTCGTATTCCCATCTGAGATAGATACATTTGGGTATGCCCTCATCGAAGCAATGGCAGCCGAGGTCGCGACGATTAGTCTCGATGTAGCTGCTCGCGCCGAGATAGCAGTAGACGGAGTTACCGGCCTAG
>JBAXPT010000283.1:0-1849 GCA_037132095.1 Actinomycetes bacterium | reverse complement strand
GAGAAGGTTACGAATGACCCTTGATAGAGATAGGGAATCGGTGTAGCGGGGACCTGCGCGTGTAGAGGTTCACGAGTAACTCTCTTGCCTTCGAGTGTCTCAACATGTGCATGTACCGACCACTTCTCTGCGCGCTCGTCGTCTGGGAAATCGACCGAGACCTTTAGTTGCAGTGTCCCGGTGGTTAGGTCATCAGCTAGCGATGCAGTTGCGAATAGATCAGATATGTGAACCCGCGGGGTTGAGTAGATGCGAACTGAGCGATGAATCCCGGCTTGCCACCACTGATCTTGATCCTCTACGAAGGATGCATCTGAGTATTGAATAACCATTGCAGCGACTAAGTGCTTACCAGGGCCGCCCACTAGGTCTGTTATGTCAAAACTCGATGAGAGGCGGGAGTCTTTTCCTAACCCAACCGCCTTGCCGTCGATCCAGAGCATGAGAACACTCTCAGCGGCCCCAAACTCAATGATGACTCTGCGACTACGCCATGCACGAGGAACCGAGAACTCCCTGCGGTACAGACCGGTTGGGTTTGCATCAGGAACATCCGGCGGAAGGTTCGAGAATGGCATCTCAATGTTCGTATAGATCGGGGTCGAGTGCCCCTGCATCGTGAAGCAACCGGGCACCGCAACGCCTCTCCAAGAAGCCTCGCTAAAACTTGGCTGCTCCCACCCAATTGGCGCATCCTCTGGGCGGCCAATGCCTAGAAATCTCCACTCTCCATCGAGCGATTGCTCCCATGGAGAGGAACCTCGCTCCGGAGTGCTTGCTGCGCGCGCGGCGTCAACGTCAGAGTGACTAGAGAACGGGCTCCTCATAGGCAGGCGACCAACCTCGGTCACACTCGGCTCGCGCCATGGAGCAGCACCCCACTCCGCGTATGTATTTGCTCCTCTGCGCTTATCGCCCCCGCGCGCTGCTGGCATCAGGACGCGCCGTACACCGGTGTTGGTTCAGGGGCCTCAGCCAATAACTCGGCAATGACATTCCCAAGTTCACTCGGCTCCCAGCGCGCGCCCTTATCGCGACGAGGGCCGTGCTGCCAGCCGTCAGCGATGCTGACAATGCCGCCCTCTACTTCAAATACACGCCCTGTAACACCCGCACTCTCAGAACTACCTAACCAAACAACTAGCGGCGCAACGTTCTCAGGGGCCATCACATCAAATGCATCGCCCTCGGGCGCGGCCATCGTGTCTGCGAATACCTGCTCGGTCATGCGCGTGCGCGCTGCTGGAGCAATCGCATTCGATGTAACTCCGTAACGCGACATCTCTGCGGACTGCACGAGGGTCATCGCTGCTATCCCAGCCTTTGCAGCACTGTAAGCGCCCTGGCCAACGCTCCCCATCAGACCTGCTCCACTCGAGGTATTGATGATGCGCCCATCGACAGTGGCTCCGTTCTTAGACTGTTCGCGCCAATATGCGCTCGCAAAACGCGCAGGGGCGAAATGTCCTTTCAGATGAACACGGATAACTGCGTCCCACTCATCCTCGCCGCTCGAGAAGAGCATGCGGTCACGCAAGAAGCCAGCGTTATTTACCAACACATCTAGCCCGCCGAAAGTATCGACCGCTGTCTGGATAAGAGCCTGGGCCCCTTCCCAGTCGGCGATGTCGCTACCGTTGGCAACTGCCTCGCCCCCCATCGCGCGAATCGCATCTACCACCTCACCAGCGGGTCCAGTAGATGTACCAGTACCGTCAGACTCGGCCCCTAGGTCGTTCACAACTACCTTGGCGCCTTGACGAGCGAACTCAAGTGCATGCCCGCGCCCGATACCGCGCCCGGCTCCAGTAACAATGACGATTCGTCCTTCGCAGATACCGGGCATGTT
>JBAXPT010000282.1:0-1850 GCA_037132095.1 Actinomycetes bacterium | reverse complement strand
GAAGAGGTTGGTTATGCGGGGGCGTGGACAGCCGAGACGGCTCATGACCCATTCTTTCCCTTGCTAATTGGGGCAGAGCACACAACCACTCTCGAGCTCGGTACCGGTATTGCAGTGGCATTCGCGCGCAACCCGATGAACCTTGCCAACATTGGATGGGATCTACAAGCCTTCTCGGGTGGGCGTTTCATGCTCGGGCTCGGTAGCCAGATCAAACCACACATCGAGAAGCGTTTCTCAATGACATGGTCTCAGCCTGCCGCTCGGATGCGCGAGTTGATCCTTGCAATGCGCGCGATCTGGGCATGCTGGAACGAAGACGTACCGCTTCAGTTTGAGGGGGAGTTTTATAGGCACACGCTTATGACTCCTTTCTTCAACCCGGGCCGCAACCCCCACGGGAACCCGCGTGTATTTCTGGCAGCAGTGGGTGAGCGTATGACGGAGGTTGCTGGGGAGGTCGCCGATGGAGTAATCGTCCACGGTTTTACGACTGAGCGCTACATGCGCGAGGTGACAATGCCGGCGCTCGCGCGCGGTTGGGAGAAGAGCGGTAAGAGTCGTTCGGAGTTTGAGTTATCAGGCCCGATGTTTGTAGTTACTGGGACCACCGAGGAGGAGATGGCTCAAGCGCGCGCTGGTACCTGCCAGCAGATCGCGTTCTATGGATCCACACCTGCTTATCGGGGGGTCCTCGAACTCCACGGTTGGGGGGATCTACAGCCAGAGCTCAACCGACTCTCGAAGCAGGGCGAGTGGGTAAAGATGGGCTCCCTAATCGATGACGAGATGCTCGACGCCTTCGCAGTTGTGGGCGAGCCCGACGACATTCCGCGCCTGATGCTCGCCCGCTACGGCGACTTACTAGACCGCATCTCTTTCTACGCTCCATACCGCTCCGACCCAGAGGGCTGGGCCACTGTGATTGACGGTTTTAAGTAGTGATGGTTTTAAGTAGTGATGGTTTTAAATAGTTAGTTGCCTGCGAAGCGAAGGATCGCTGCAGCTAGAGCGGTTGGATCCTGCATAGGGCCGAAGTGTCCAAGTCCCGGCATTGTAAGTAGCTCGGCATTTGGCATGCGCCGCGCGATTGCAGCTGCATATGCAGGGGTAATCGTGTCAGAGCTCTCGCCGCATGCAATAACGGTCGGCGCCTCGATGCTTGGAAGCAGCGGCCAGAGACCGTTCATGACCCCCATCGCGTACACGGATGCCTCGTGGTCGGGGTGACACTTGAGTTCAACGCCGCCGCCGCCGGGCACGTCCCTTAATCCGTGGTCTACATATGCGCGTAGAGCATCGGGGTGGAGAGACGAGAGAGGGGGTTTGCTGGCGTACGTGTCATATGCCTGATCGCGTGAGTCCCAGATGCGTCTGCGTCGCATCGCACTTCGTGACATTGGGTTGTCGAGCGGATCGATTGCTCGTGTCGACTCTGAGAAGGCAACGGAGTCGAGCCCAAGTTCTGAGCCCTCAAAGACAATCGGTTCGTAGCAGAAGATGCGTGCGAATGCTCCAGGCTCACGCTCCTCTGCAAGGAGTATTGCCGCAGCGCCCTTAGAGTGCCCGACAGCGAGAAGACTTGCATCGCCGGCGATCTGGAGATGATGCGACACGGCAAGTACGTCATCTGCAAAGCCCTCCCAGTGGTAAGTGCCTCCGGGGGTCTCCTCGCTGTCTCCGTGTCCTCGGAAATCAAGGCTAAAGACGCGCCGTCCGGCCTCTACAAGAATTGCTGCAACTGGTGCCCAGACCATGCCGTGGAAACCGGTCGGGTGGCATAACAACGTCGGTGAGCCGGTGCCGCCCCAGTCGTGTACTGCGAGCGTTGGTTCGCCGGAGCGGATTAG
>JBAXPT010000281.1:0-1855 GCA_037132095.1 Actinomycetes bacterium | reverse complement strand
GAGCGGAGTTTGACCATCAGCGCGTAATCGACATAACCCTTGAGACCTACGAGCGTCTCCTGGGTGACAGAAGGGTTCGTCGTTGATGAGCGAGCAGCCTATGTCCTCTGATTATCTGATTCGATTAGGCACGAGCAAAGATGCCGGCGATGCGTCGCTCCTACATTCGTCGCGCATCAACGAAGGGTTCCTTCCGACGCTTGGCCCTCGGTTCCTTGGGAGGCTCTACCGTCGAATTGCGCTTGACGGTGACTCTTTCTTAATGGTCGCCGAGAAGGACGGGGAGATTCTTGCAATGGCCTCGTGCACAGAGAACCTTGGGCATCTCTACAGAGTCTTCATTCTGCGCGACGGGGTAATCGCTGCAGCGAGTGCCCTGTTACCGATTCTTCGATCACTACCGCGCGTTTTTGAGACTCTTAAGTACCCATCACAGAACGGCTCTGAGCTCGCTAAGACTCGCCTCCCCGAGGCGGAGGTTCTTGCTGTTGCAGTTAGAGAAGGATCATCAGGGCTCGGAGTCGGTCGCCAAATTATGGTTGCTGTAATTGCAGAGTTCACGCGCAGAGGCATTGAGAGTTTCAAAGTTATTACTAGCTCTGATAACGCAGCCTCTCTCGCTCTCTATCGATCTACGGGTTTTCGCGATACTGCAGCACTAGAGGTACACGAAGGCACAGATTCACTTGCGCTTGTTTGGAGTAGCGAGTGAACCCCTTTGTTGGTCTTATAACTGCATTTGTAGTTACTTGCGCGATGACGCCCATCGCTATTCGCGTGGCGCATCGCACCGGCATGGTTGATAGGCCTGGTTCCCTAAAAGTTCAGAGCACCCCGGTTGCTTACTTAGGTGGGGTTGCAGTCTTCGCCGGCGTATCTGGAGCACTCGCTGCGACGACTCCACGCTTGCTCATTCCACTTGCTCTCGCTCTGTTACTTGGATTCTTCGATGACCGTCTAGATATTCCCCCTCGTATTCGCGTTCTCGGTGAGGCTGTAATTGCTCTAATCGGTGGAGTGCTAGTACCAGCCGGGAACGGCGCTTTAGGTGTGGCAATTACCGCTGTCCTCATTCTTGGCCTCCTAAACGCCGTGAACCTTCTGGATGGCCTAGATGGTCTCGCCGCTGGCGTCTGCTCTGCCTCCGCGATTGGCTTTGCATTCATATCTGAAGACCTCCGATTGGAAGACCCTAAATTGCTGGCGTTATCGCTTCTTGGGGCACTAATTGGATTCTTAATATTCAATCGCCCTCCAGCACGTATCTATCTAGGCGACGCTGGCGCATATCTCATAGGTGTGGCGCTAGCGATCCTTGCCGCCCTCAGCCTTAAGGGGGCCAGTACCACCTCGGCGAGCGTTGCTATCTGGGCCGCACTCCCCCTAATCGTTGCGGTGCCGATCCTTGACACCCTGGTTGCGATTGTGCGGAGGCTTAGGGCTGGGAACCCCATCTTCTCTGGTGATCGAAGCCACATCTATGACCAATTATGCGATAGCGGCATCCCTGCGAAGCGTGTTGCCGTGATCATGGTCTCGGCACAGTGCGTCTTGGTACTCCTTGGAATTCTGGCCTCACGCCTAAGCAGTATTGCAAGTGTGTCCTTGATGCTCCTAAGCGCCGGTATTCTCATTGCGATCACGGTAAGGGCGGGGTTCCTAACCACAGACGGAGGAGAATAAGTGAAGAAGCTCGCAGTACTCGGCGGCGACAAGTCATTCCCTGATGGCGTCGCGTTCGTGCGCCCTCCAGCACCGCCGCTCGAGGAAGTAGTAGCACGCCTAGCTCCTTCATACTCTCAAGGCTCACTCACCAATGGACCTTTAGTACGCGAGTTGGAGGACTCTGTTGCAG
>JBAXPT010000280.1:0-1865 GCA_037132095.1 Actinomycetes bacterium | reverse complement strand
ACTCAAAAGAGGTAACCCTCTTGAGTGTGCGCGCAGACCGCTAGTAGCGAAGTAGCGGCAAGGCGACCACCGCCATCAATACTTAGCTGCCATCAATACCTAACCGCCATCAATACCTAACTGCGCTGTGCGGCCAAAAGATTTAGGGCAGAGCCTGCCCTGAACCAACCGATGTGCTCCTCTGACATTGTGTGTCGAACCTCGAAAGACTCCTCGGTGCCATCAGAGTGGTGAAGCACCACATTTAGGTTGCGATCTGGAGCAAGCTCTGCAAGCCCAATTACGTCGACGGAGTCATCGAAGCGAATTCTCTCGTAATCGTTTGCGTGTACGAACGTAAGCGGAAGCATGCCTTGCTTCTTCAGGTTTGCCTCGTGAATTCGGGCGAATGAACGCACAAGAATCGCACGACCACCCATGTAGCGCGGCTCCATCGCAGCGTGCTCGCGCGATGAACCCTCACCGAAGTTCTCATCACCGATAGCGATCCAGTCGATGCCCGCGTCCTTGTATTTCTTGGCTAGATCAGGGAGGGCAACAACTGATCCGTCACGCACATCAATACCTTGGCCAGACTCGTTAAGGGCGAAGGCATTGTTGGCACCTATGTAGAGATTCTGCGAGATATTTGTTAGGTGACCTCGGTACTTCAACCACTGCCCTGCGGGCGAGATGTGGTCCGTTGTGCATTTGCCTGTTGCCTTCATGAGCACACGAAGTCCTGCGAAGTCTTCCCCATCCCAAGCTGTAAAGGGCACGAGGGCCTCAAGGCGATCCGAGCCCGGCTTAATTGATACCGAGACATTGGAGCCATCGACTGCGGGCATTATGAATCCTGATTCTCCAGCATCAAATCCAAGGCTCGGGAGTTCGTCAGCACTAGGCGCACTGAGAAACACCTCTAACCCATCGTCGCCGATGATCGGCTCGCGTGTGAAGTCGACATCAAGTCGCCCTGTGAGTGCCATTGCAACAACCGTCTCAGGGGATCCAATAAAGGAGAGCGTCGCTGCGTTGCCGTCGTTGCGTTTCGGGAAGTTTCGATTGAAGGATGAGACGATTGAGTTGGCCTCTCCCGCAGCAATATCATCTCGCTGCCACTGCCCGATGCAGGGTCCACAGGCATTTGCAAGCACGGTTGCACCGATCGCCTCAAGGTCTGCGAGAAGCCCATCGCGCTCGATGGTGGCACGCACCTGCTCTGAGCCGGGAGTAATCAGGAGTGGCGACTTAACGCGCAGTCCTTTTGCTGATGCTTGACGCGCAACGTGGGCTGCACGCCCAATGTCTTCATATGACGAATTGGTGCAGGACCCAACGAGAGCAGCTGAGATCTCTAGCGGGTACCCCTCGGCACGCGCGGCCGCAGCGACTTTGCTAATCGGACGATCAAGATCAGGAGTATGCGGACCAACTAGGTGCGGAACAAGTTCATCAAGATTGATATCAATAACTTGGTCGTAGAAATCTTCGGGGCTTGCATTTACTTCTGGGTCATTGCGAAGCATCTCAGCGTTGGCATCTGCAAGTGCTGCAATTGCATCGCGCTTTGTGGCGCGCAGGTATGCAGCGATCCGATCGTCGTACTCAAATAGCGAGCACGTTGCACCAATCTCGGCACCCATGTTGCAGATCGTTGCCTTACCTGTCGCAGAGATACTGCTCGCGCCTGGACCGAAGTACTCAACGATTGCGCCGGTTCCGCCCTTAACAGTAAGGATTCCAGCGACCTTGAGAATTACATCCTTAGCCGATGCCCATCCTGAGATTGATCCCGTAAGACGCACTCCAATGTGCTGAGGTAGGCGGGTATTGAAGGGCCATCCGGCCATTACATCCACAGCGTCAGCGCCGCCGACACCAAT
>JBAXPT010000279.1:0-1898 GCA_037132095.1 Actinomycetes bacterium | reverse complement strand
AGAGAGTTAGTTCTCCTCGTACCCAAGATCCCACTGAAGGATCAAGCGCTCGCGCTCTGCATCGCGAACAACACGCTCACGGTTGCGTCTGCACTGGGGGTCGTGTGGGGGAAGAAGCTGCAGACGGGCGAGGGCGCGCTGGCGAAACTCACTAATGGTGCGGCTATCGCCGAAGACCTCAACCACTTCCCAGTGCGGTGCAACTGGGCCCAAGTAGACGACGCGAACGTGCCCTACTGGTTGTGATTGCTCAACTTGATCCTGATCCATAGCCATGTTCACTAGCTCCCGCTTTAGTTATCTATGAGGCTGGTAACAGCCCTCTTCTCCCGCCACCCTATTCGCTAGCGAGGTTGCTCCCCTATGTCGGGCTCTTTCAAAAGATGAGAGGGGCACAAATCTAGAGAGATTTAGGGGGATCAAAGGCTGGTCCGACCAAAGCAAGAAGGCCTCGGGGCACAGCATCACCCTTCTAAGGCATTACCCCTCTATCCAATCTCGCTGAGCGGAACCGCCCCGAGTCTCACCTCGATGACCTTGCGAGTTCCATCTCTCTCCACAGTGATCTTGAGCGTTGTCCCTGGGCTCTGTCCACGAATAGCTGACCCAACATCATCTGCCCTTCGAATCTCCTTAGAGCCAACCGCGACGATTACATCGTTGACCTTCAGGCCTGCATCCGCGGCTCCGGTACCAGGGGTCACCTTTACGATGACGGCACCCGTCTGAGATACGAGCTTGAGGTCCTTAGCTATTGAGGGGGTAACTGTCTTGCTTTGAATTCCTAGGTAAGCAAGCTCAATCTCTTTGCCAGCTCGGAGTTGATCAATTATCGGGCGTGCGGAGTCAATAGCAATTGCAAAACCAACATTCTGCGAATCGCCGGGATCGGCAATCGCTGTATTGATTCCAATTACCTCGCCGCGGGAGTTAAGCAGCGGACCGCCCGAGTTACCAGGGTTTATCGCAGCATCAGTCTGCAGCATGTTCAAGAGACTGGTATTCGCATCTGTTGAGACAGTGCGGCCCTTAGCCGAGATGATTCCGCGGGTAACACTCAGACCTCCATCAAGAGCGAGTGCATTACCGATTGCAACGACATCATCCCCGACAACTAGTTCGTCGCTGCTTCCGAGTCGAGCGGTTGGGAGGCCAGAGACATTCGAGGCCTGTATTACTGCGAGGTCTAACTGAGGGCTGTTTCCAAGAATCGTTGCTTTGCGAACTGTCCCATCATTAAAGACAACCTCGATACGACCATTCGCACCCTCGATCACGTGGTTGTTGGTGACGATGATGCCGTCAGATGAAATTACGAAGCCGGTCCCCTCCCCACCCGATGATGGCCCTCTCCCACTGAAGAGTCCGTCGTCGACTGCCCCTCCAGTACGTATCGCAACCACTGCAGGCTCCACGCGCCCTACGAGGCTCTGGATATCTTGGGCAATAGCTAGGCGAGATGTATTGCGTACCTCAGTGACTACCGGATTCGGCTGAGTTATGGCCTGCGTATCCCTGCGCGAGACAAGCGCTGCGACGCCACCGCCCACTGCGCCACCAATAAGGGCGCCGATCGCAATTCCTGCAACAAACTGGCGACCACGCCCAGTCGTAGCTTTCGCGTTGTTAGCTACTGGTGGCACCGAGCCTGCTACTGGCTCTTGAGGCGAGGAGGCGATAGGCGGAGCCCATCCTCCACTCTCAAAGACTGGATCTGGCTCCGAGTCGTCAACTCCCTGCGAGTAGTCATCCTCAACCCACCAACCCTCGCCGGTCTCTAAAGCATCGGGCGTCTCCAAGTGCTCCGAATCATTCGGGCTGCTGGAGTTTGTCTCGTCGAAGTCAGAACTCATTTGAATCCTCCATGTCGTTATTGATTACTCGCCTTACAGAACATT
>JBAXPT010000278.1:0-1906 GCA_037132095.1 Actinomycetes bacterium | reverse complement strand
TCTTGGTCGGTCCGTTTAGTTGGGGTTAAGCGCAGATAAACCTCAAGAAGTGAAGGCTAAACGGCGCTGCCAACACCCGCTGTGAATGCTTAGCGGTGGTCTACCTCTGGCCTAGGTAGCTGCTAGCCGACGATCGCGGAGGATTCTGCGTCGCTCCCGCTCGGAGGTGCCACCCCAAACGCCATGCTCAATGCGGTAGGTGAGTGCATACTCCCGGCACTGTTCTTTAACCGGGCACTCACCACAGATACGCCTGGCCTTATCAACACCAACACCATCGGATGGGAAAAACATGCCTGGAGCATGGTCTCGGCAGAGGCCGTCGGCCATCCAAGGCTGTGTCGTCTCCGGTGGTGCCTGGTTCGTGGGTAAATTCACCTTGTTTTGTGGCACCTTGTTTTGTCTCTGGGTAGTTGCGGTTTGATTCATAGTTATCTCTTCAACGCCCTGCGGCCGAGTTGGGTTCCCGCTGAGCAGCAATTCTTAGGCGCTCTTGCTTCTGGGCTTCCCGGCGCATTTTCCCGACACCGAATGCTCGTTGAAGGCTGACAGCGACAGCAATTGTCACCCCTCCTGAAATGAGGAGTACGACGTATTTATTCGATACGTCGGTGCCGGTTTGAATCGAGTGGAGTGTCGCGAGGACCGCTAACAAGTAGCTGGTCATGTGAATACCGTGCCAGTAACGCTTTGGCATGAGGGAACGAGCCAATGAACTGACCTGCACCACCAACATGAGCCAAAACGCAATTGCTCCCCAAGCGACCGCCGTGGCGCGCCATGGCGACATCCAGGGAACCACGGCTTGTTTTATCGATATTTTCACATATGTATCGGCGATAATCGCTCCAATATGCAGTGCAACAGTCGCGAGAGCGAGGCCAGAGACCCAAGGGTGCAGGTCAAGTAGCCACCGCAGGCTTCCCCGTTTCTCAGTGAGTCTCCCAGAGGCGAGGGCGCCTAAGACGAGGCTTGCGACAAGAAGGGTCCAAGCTGTTAGGCCACTGCTTCGAGCGATGTACCACCATATGTGAGTCATGATTGATTTCGGCTTAATAAGTATGGGCTTAAGAAGTATGGGATTAAGAAGTAGTTGGCCGCAGAGAGATAGCTAGAGCTCAAATAACGCGAAGCGCTATCCAGACTGCAACGCGAAGTCAGCAACACGAAACATCATCCTTACGAAGATCGAGTAGTTACTTGTGGTGCTCGATAGGTAGGAACGTAAGTGTTGGTCCGTGGAGCTGGAACTGGCGCCGTGTTAACCCATCGCTGCGTCGTAGTGGTCGGGATCGAAGAGCCATCGTTGAAGAGATCGTCCTGCCAGCGGTTGTCGTCATCCCCTCGTTCGTGTGTCACGAGCCTCTGCGGAGTGGTAGTCGCAACTGGGTACACGGGCACGGCGGTGGACGAGGCAGCGGATTGTGCCGGATGGCTAAGGGCGATTACGCCAGCCCCTGCGATTATTCCTAGAGCCCCGGCTCCTGCAGCCCATACACGCGGCCTCCATGAGCGCCTCCACCGATTCATGTATGAAGGCTTGAGTAGCCGAGAGTAGGGAACTCCCGCCTGCGGCTGGGCAAGGTTCCCCAACTCGGATGGAGTGTTAGGTTGGCTTTCTGGGCGTTCTCGCTCTGGAATGTTCATGGGATTCTTCCGTTTTGATTGGCTGTTTATCGGCCGCTAGTTAGTTGGTAGTTGGCTGAGTTATCTGTCAGCCTCTGTGTTCTATGAGGACACTCTGCCCCACGAAGGTAAGAGTCTCTAAATGTCAAGGTGAGAAAAGGGTATGAATTCTTGATTCTCTGCTCCGTTCTTACCCTTCTCTAAACGAAGCAGGCGAGAATAAGCCCATGGCACCTCGGATACTTATTGCTGATGACGATCGAGCCATCAGGGATGCTTT
>JBAXPT010000277.1:0-1907 GCA_037132095.1 Actinomycetes bacterium | reverse complement strand
TAGAGGCTTACCCGAGACACTCGTGAGTAGCCGTGTCATAACTAGCGGCGAGAGGATCGTGAGGAGTGCCCACCCACCTGATGCTGCGACTATGAAGATCCCCCACCAAACAAGTGCATCGCCGAAATAATTGGGGTGTCGAGTCCATGCCCATAGGCCTTGATCCATCACACGAGATTTATTGGCTGGGTCTGCACCAAACTTAGAGAGTTGCCAATCACCGATTGACTCAAATGCAAAACCCACTCCCCAGATAACTGCTCCGATTATTTCAAGCGGGATTATCGGAGAACCGGCATTCATACCAACTGTGACAGGCAAGGAGATAAAGATGAGCAGCCCTGCCTGCAATCCGTAGACAACACGAATCGCATAAGCGATCTCGCTACCACCCTTAGCCCCACGCATAATTTGGGTGTATCGCGGATCTTCACCCTCGCCTCTGCTTCTCCATGCAAGATGCCACGCGAGACGCAGTCCCCATACGGAGACCATTACGAGGAGAAGTAATCGCTGAGTAGAGTCGCTGCCAGAGGTTCCAGATGATGCAAAAAATCCAACTACAGCTACAGCCACAAATCCAAGTGGCCAAAAGACATCAATGTCTCGATAACGCCCAAGAATGCGCCCAACTGTAAAAGCCACCGCCATAACCGCCACAACAGCAAGGGCCGAGATTGCAATAGAAATAATCATGAATTGAGCATAACTACTGCGGTGGGAAATCGGTGATTCATGAGCGCTAGGTTTGGATTATGCCCAGCAAACTGATCTACGACGCTGATTGTGGTTTCTGCACCGTTAGCGCCCACTGGATTGAGGAGCGTTGGCTATCAAGCGAGGTATCTCTAGTTGCATCGCGAGATTTGGATGACAACCAACTAGCCGCCTTTGGGCTGACACGCTTAAGCGTCGAGTCCGCCGTGCAGTGGATTGACTCTGACTCCAATGCCCATGCTGGGGCGAGAGCAATCGGGCTTGCGCTTCTAGCAACTTCGGGATGGACGCGCCTAGCAGGGCGAGTAATCAATGCCCCTCCAGCGCGCTGGATCGCACCATTTTTTTACAGGCTTCTTGCAGCCAACAGGCATCGCCTGCCTGGAGGCACAGCAGAGTGCAAGATCAACACCTAGAGCCCTAAATCCTCTGTGGGCAATGTACCCTCACTGAGTGCCGACCGATCCCCTGCTCCACGCCATCCCAGATAGTCAGCGCTCAGCGCTAGTAGGGGTGGTCACCGCGGCGGGGGCAGCGATTCTGTGGGGAGGCGGGACGGTTGCAACTTTTGTCGTGCTAGATGCTGGTGTCTCAACCTCGATCTTCACGATCATCGAGATCGGCTCGAGCATCGTGTTCTTAACGGTTATGTCGCTCATTCTTGGCTCCCGACTTCCTTCGCTTCGAAAAAACGCTCGAGTCGGTGCGCTTGGGATTCTTGAACCCGGGCTTGCATACGTGCTAATGAACTTCGGCCTTGAACGCACATCCGTTACGCATGCCGCACTACTTGGTGCTACTGAGCCTGCGCTCATTGCACTTCTGGCTTGGTTCCTGATTGGCTCGAAATTACCGAGGCGCCTCCTATTGCCGATGGGTACAGCACTCATCGGGACGGTATTAGTAGTAACTGCGAATGTGGCGGGTAGTGGAGCAGACTGGTTCGGAGATGTTCTAATCGCACTCGGATTCGTCTCTGCATCGCTCTATGCAGTTGGGAGCAGCCGCGTTGTTGAGGGCATGAAGCCGCTAACAGTCGCGTGGATCCAACAGATTTTTGCGTTCGCCATTATTGCGCCACCCCTAATTTTAATCACCTTCACGAATGGAGTTGGATCTGCCTCGTCTCTCATTACGTGGCTGGCGATTCCGGTTATTGGAGTAACAAGTTCGTCGCTAACGTTCTGGCT
>JBAXPT010000276.1:0-1911 GCA_037132095.1 Actinomycetes bacterium | reverse complement strand
CATCGAGACTGTGAACCTCCGTATCGAGGAGGCCGCTCTTACTGGAGAGTCTCTGCCTGTTGAGAAAATGAGCGAGGCCATTGAAGACAAGACCGCTCCCCTTGGGGATCGTCGAAACCTAGGGTTTTCAGGGACTCAGGTCACCTTCGGGCGTGGGCTAGGGGTAGTCATAGCAACCGGTATGTCGACGGAGATCGGGCAGATCGCCGAGCTCATTCAGAGTGTTGAGCCTGCCGCAACCCCCCTTCAGTTGCGACTAGACCGCGTTGGGAAGCAACTCGCAGCCGGCGCGGTGGTTGTCGCCCTGATTCTTGTTGTTATCGGGAAATTGGGTGGAGAGTCTTGGGGTGACCTAGTGCTCACCGCTATAAGTGCTGCAGTCGCTGTTATCCCTGAGGGCCTCCCAGCAGTCGTCACGCTTACCCTTGCAATCGGCTCGCAGAGAATGCTGAAGCGCAATGCTCTCGTTAGGCGCCTACCTGCTGTCGAGACACTCGGCTCCGTGACCGTTATCTGCTCAGACAAGACCGGCACGCTTACACAGAATCGAATGACAGTTACCATATTTGAGGTCTCGGGGCAGCGACACATTCTCGATGATCTTGATGCCTCCTCTGATCAACACCCCAGTGCTCTTCTTGCACTAACCGCTGGCGCACTCTGCAACGACGCAGATATTCAGGTAAGTGAGAGTGGCGACGTCACAACAATTGGCGACCCTACCGAGACAGCGCTCCTAATTGCAGCGCACAACGCCGGTATCAACGTTGAGTCACTGCGCATAAACACCCCGCGTGCCGGAGAACTCCCCTTCGACTCTGAGCGCAAACGCATGAGCACCGTGCACGGCCCGCTGCCATCTGAGAGACGTGCGGGCTTGAGCCTCATTGAAGAGGGTGCGACAGTTGCCTTCGTAAAGGGCGCAATCGATGGACTTCTCCCCCTCACTACCCATGTCTGGCTTCATGGCAAAGCAGAGCCAATCACTGAGGAAGAGCGCAACCGCATTAACGCTGCTAATGACAATCTGGCTGCAGACGGCGTGCGAGTACTCGGCCTTGCATACAGGGTTATCGATACCGATGGCATTCACGACGAGATAGAAGATCGCCTTACATTGATCGGGCTCCTTGGGATAATTGACCCGCCACGCCCCGAGGCTCGAACCGCAATCGCGACCTGTAGTGACGCTGGTATCCGTGTCGTCATGATCACAGGGGATCACCCTCTAACCGCACGCGCAATCGCACGAGAGCTCGGGATCGTAAGCGCAGACGACCACACTCCTTCCGTAACAGGCCGCGAGATTGAGGCAATGGACGACGGCGAACTGGGGCTTGCGGTAAAGACCACATCTGTATTCGCACGAGTCTCTCCGGAGCACAAACTCCGAATCGTGCGGGCACTGCGCGCCCAGGGCGAAGTTGTAGCGATGACGGGCGATGGTGTGAACGATGCGCCGGCACTGCGCCAAGCCGATATCGGCGTAGCGATGGGTATCACAGGAACGGATGTATCAAAAGAGGCTGCGGACATCGTGCTTCGTGACGACAACTTTGCAACCATTGTCTCCTCGGTCGAGGAGGGGCGCGTCATCTACGACAACCTTCGCCGCTTCGTAAATTACTCACTCGGTGGCAACATCGGAAAAGTATTGGTGTTGCTTCTCTGGCCATTAGTGATGCTGATCAAGACAGGCTCAACACAAGACGCAATCGCTTTGATGCCGCTTCAGTTGCTGTGGCTAAACCTGATGACCGACGGCTTACTCGGGCTCGCAATGGGCACTGAGCAAGCAGAGCCAGATGTAATGATGCGCAAGCCTGTAGACCCGGGTAGCAGTATCTGGTCAGATGGTTGGGGGGCTCGAACTATCTGGGTTGGGGTTGCTATCGGAGTCGGCGCCCTCCT
>JBAXPT010000275.1:0-1911 GCA_037132095.1 Actinomycetes bacterium | reverse complement strand
AGCGATGAGCCCATTTTTGTCGAGTCGCCCCCCGCCCGATTTGTCTCTCGTGGCGGAGAGAAGCTCGATGCAGCGCTAGAGAAGTTCGGCATAAATGTTGAGGGCCGCAGAGCTATAGATGCTGGAGCCTCTACCGGGGGATTTACCGACTGCCTATTGCAGCGGGGCGCCGCATCTGTGATCTCTGTTGATGTTGGGCGTGCACAATTGGCGTGGTCTCTTAGAACGGATGAGCGCGTAACGGTGATGGAGCGTGTCAACGTTCGCAGTCTTGCCCCCGAGGAGGTCGGGGGACCAGTCGATCTACTGGTCGCTGATCTCTCCTTTATTTCACTGCGCACTGTTGCGCCAGCGTTAGCAGCTTTAACGACTATGGGGGCTGAACTGATACTTCTAGTGAAGCCCCAGTTTGAGGCTGGGCGCGACCGCATTGGGAAGGGCGGCATCGTGCGCGACAAAGCGGTTCACCGGGCAGTCTTGAGTGAAGTCGTCGAGGGGCTTGCCTCCAACGGACTCGGAGTCTGCTCGATAACGGCTTCTCCTCTTCGCGGTGCCGACGGAAATGTTGAGTTTCTAGTATTGGTTCGTCACTGTGAACCTTCGATCACGGATTCAGAGCTCGACGCTGTCGTAGCGGAGGTACATGCATGAAGCCCCCTCGAATTGTTGGTTTACTTCCGCACTCTGAACGACCTGAAGCACAGCGTTTGGCTGCAGAGGCCTCTAAGCACTTAGTTGACCTAGGAGCAGTAGTCAGAGTGCTCGCATCGGATGCACCTGAACTCGCGGATTTCCACGTTGATGCCTCCACGTTTACTGAAGGGTTAGACATTGCAGTCTCGCTCGGCGGCGACGGAACAATGCTCAGGGCTGTAGACCTAGTTAGCTCCGCGGGTGTCCCAGTGCTTGGGGTAAATGTTGGGCAACTTGGGTATTTGGCCGAGGTTGAGCCTTCTTCTATCGCTAATGCATTGAAACGGGTCGTCGCAGGCGACTACACGGTGGACGAGAGAATGATGCTCTCGGTCGAGGTTGAGGGCTCAGCGCTAGCAGGCTCTTGGAGGGCACTAAACGAAGCGGTATTGGAGAAGTCCCAGCCGGGGCGGATAGTTCGCCTTGATGTCTCAATCAACGGAACCTTCTTCACAACATACGCAGCGGATGGAGTCATAGTGGCTACACCCACCGGCTCCACTGCATACTCTTTCTCGGCGCGTGGCCCAATTGTCTCGCCCCGCCACGACTGCATGGTCCTCACTCCTGTCTCACCGCACATGCTCTTCGATCGAGCGCTCGTGCTCGATCCGAGCGAGGAGGTTCGTTTCGATCTAAAAGGGACGCTCTCCGCTGTGCTGACTCTCGATGGTCGAGAGATCGGGCTTCTTGACTCTGGTTCCTCGGTTCGCTGCACGGGAGCCACACACCCCGCTCTGATAGCGACCTTCGGTCCTCGAGATTTTCATCAGGTACTCAAGGCAAAATTTGGGTTAGCAGACCGATGAGCCGTTCAAACGCTCGCGCCTCATTGCTTGAATTACGAGTTACTGACCTGGGCATAATTGAGGAACTCTCTGTTCTCCTCGAGCAAGGCTTGACCGTTGTCTCCGGCGAGACGGGGGCGGGCAAGACCTTGGTGATGACAGCGCTTGCGCTTCTAGGTGGGGCGCGTGCCGATTCCTCAATGGTGCGTGCCGGAGCCTCAGAGGCTCGAGTTGAAGGGCGTTTCTTTGACCCGGAGATTGAGGACGAGATCGTGCTTGTGCGAGTCGTTCCGTTAGACGGGCGCAGTCGTGCTTATGTCAACGGCGGATTGGTAACAATCGGTGAACTCTCAGAGCGTTGCGGTTCGCTCATCGATCTGCATGGTCAGCACTCGCACCAATCGCTGCTTGATCCAGCAGTGCAGACAAA
>JBAXPT010000274.1:0-1924 GCA_037132095.1 Actinomycetes bacterium | reverse complement strand
CAGATTTTGATGGCATTGAGGTGCAGTGTGCTGACGGGCGAAAGGTTCGAGGCTCTCATGCGCTGCTTGCGATCGGATCGATTCCAAACTCCGATGGCCTCGGTCTTGAAGAGGCGGGAATCACGCCAACAGAGTGGGGGACCGTGCCCGTAGACCATAACTGCCTCTCAATCGCGCCGAATATTTACGCAGCAGGTGACTTGGCCGGCAAACTCCCACTCTCGAGTGTTGCTGCAATGCAGGGGCGCAAGATCGCTGAGCACGCAATGGGGCTGCATGCTCTCGCTCATCGCCACCTCGACTACGACAAGGCTGCTTCGGCAATCTTTACGGAGCCGGAGATTGCAGATGTAGGGCTCGCAGAGGCAGATGCCTTTGCAGCCGGGCGCAAGATTCGTGTCACCAAGGTGCCGTTTGCTGGTAATGCCAAGGCGCTCATCTCCGGAGATGCGCGTGGCTTCGTAAAAGTGATCTCCGACCCGGTAACAGGGGTGGTCTTGGGCGGATCCATTGTCGGCGCCAATGCAGCGGAGTTGATCAGTGTGCTTGCAGTTGCAGTCACGAACGGACTACGCACGCAGGACATCGTTGAGAGTCTTCTGGTGCACCCATCACTCGCCGAGGCAATAGTTGAGGCCTGCTTCTAATAGTGCGTTACTCGGCGTTTAATTGCTGATTATGAGTATGTCGCCGGCGCTGACGTCAATATTGTCAGCTTCGGCTTGGCGCGGTAATTACTCGATGATTATGAGTATGTCGCCGGCGCTGACTGTCTTCCCGGCCTCGACGCGGAGCTCTTTGATTTTTCCACTCTGCTCTGCGTTGATGTGATTCTCCATCTTCATCGCCTCGAGCACGAGTAGTGAATCGCCCGCAGCAACCTCTTGGCCAACCTCAACAAGCACCTTCACAATTGTCCCCTGCATCGGTGCCGTGATGGTTCCGTTCCCACCAGCGCCACCTGATCCAGCTGCTGCAGGTTTGGGCTTAGAGGACTTCTTCGCTGATACGCCAGCAACTGGAGCCTCCGGGAGCCATACCTTTACTGCGAAGAGTCGACCGTCTACCTCTACAGGCACATCGCGAGCTATGAGAGATGAGTCTCCATCGGCAGGGACACTTGATCCCGCGCTACTCGTCAAGCCGCTGAGGTCAACCTTCTCCTCGAGCCAGCGCGTGGAGTGCTCGTTCGCTGCAAACTCTGCGTGCTCAAGGACAAGTCTCTGAGCGGGGATTGTTGTGTGTAGGCCGTCGATCTCGAACTCCGAGAGGGCACGCAGCATGCGCAGGCGTGCACGATCGCGGTCAGGTGCCCAGACGATCAACTTGCCGACCAGGTTGTCGTAGTACTGGCTAACGGTATCGCCGCGTTCGTATCCACCATCCCAGCGAACCCCAGGGCCCGAGGGAACATGAAGGTCGTGGATCGTTCCGGGTGAAGGCAAGAATCCTTTGGCTGAGTTCTCTGCATTGATGCGGCACTCAATGGCGTGACCGGTTCGCACAATCTCGTCCTGCGTGAACGAGAGCGGCAGGCCTGATGCAATGCGAATCTGCTCAGCTACGAGATCGAGTGATGTGACCAACTCGGTTACACAGTGCTCAACCTGAAGGCGAGTATTCATCTCAAGGAAGTAGAACTCACCATCTTGGTAGAGCATCTCAATTGTTCCGGCGTTTACATAACCCGTCGCCTTGGCAACCTTGACAGCGGCCTCGCCCATCGCGGTGCGCGTCTCTTCGGATAGGTCTGCTGCCGGGCTCTCCTCAATAAGTTTCTGGTGGCGACGCTGCACTGAGCAGTCGCGCTCGCCGAGCCAGACAACATTTCCATGCGTATCGGCCATGATTTGAATCTCAATGTGGCGCGGTGAGGTTAGGTATTTCTCTAGGTAAGCCTCACTACGCCCAAAGTATGCAAGAG
>JBAXPT010000273.1:0-1929 GCA_037132095.1 Actinomycetes bacterium | reverse complement strand
GCTCCGCCTGCTGCAATTCCAAAGACGCGTGTGCCGATTGCGGGGCTCACAACACCTTCACCTAACTCGACTACCTCACCTGCAAACTCAAGACCTGGAATATCTGCAGGCACTCCCGGAGGAGCAGGGTAGAAGCCTGCGCGCTGCAGTAGGTCGGCGCGGTTGAGTCCAGCAGCGTGGACGCGAACCCTGACTTCACCAGGGCCCGGACGCGGCGAGGGGCGTTCGCCGATTGAGATTGTTCCATCGCCTAGAGAGATCACACATCGCATACTTGGGCAGGTTACCCAAATCGAGGATTACTTCTGGGGTGGGACTTGATTCGGTATCGGCGCGGGCTCAGTCTCTAGGGGTGCTGGCTGAGGATCAATAGGCGGGATCTGCTTTGGGTCGGGCACGCCGGGGTCAATCCCGGGTGTTGGTTCGAGCGGGGCGAAGAGTGATGGGTCAAGTGCATTAAGGGTGGCCTCAGCATCTATGCCCTCGGTATCAACACCAAAGAATGTGTAGGTAGGTACAAGTAGCGATGCGGCCTCACCATTAATGGCACCAAATTGAAGTGAGTAACCGGACTCAACGCGATTAATCGTTACAACTCTTGGTTCTATAAGAGACCCGTCCTGAATAGGCATCTCAGGTAGGTCGTTGTTGGCTGAAGGTTCATCTCCGCTTGCACTTGCCAAGGCCTCCATCGGCATCACACCAAAACCTAAACCTACTTCTCCTTCTTGCAATGCCGTAAATGCGCGCTCGGTACCGCGTCTTGAGTACTCGCCAAGTTTCTCGGCCTTGACCCATGCTCCGTAGGCGCTGAGTACGAGACCTTTATCGCCGACCTCGACGTACCAATCAAGCTCGTGCACTGGTAATGAATTAACTAACGGGGTCAAGACAACTTGGCGGGAGTACAGAGCGGATTCTGTCGGCTCGCAGAGAGCGTTTTGCTCGCACGAAACGCCGGTTGACATCATGCTTGCATCGTTGACAGACGAGAGCCAATCAGATGAATTGATACCCGTGGAGCTCAGCACGTCACGTGCAATTTTTATTAGAGCATCACCATGAGGAATATCTTTAGGAGTGCTATCAATCAAGTCTGGAGTGACTGTATTTGTGGCAACAGGGGGTAAAGGGTCATTTGGATTGCTACTCTCGGGAACTTGGGAACTTGAGGATGATCCTGAAGAACTTGATGGACCTTCCGAAAATTGAGGATCTTGATTGCGTGTGTAAGAGAGCGCAGTAAGTGTGCCGATCTCGCTACCGTCACTTTGGCAAGAGAGGGTCGCCAATCCGGTGAGGGTATCTCCAGCGGTTAGCGGAGCGTGAGAAACCTCTATGGAAGATGAGCAGTCTATTTTCTTCAATGCTCCAGCACTACCAAAATGCTCAGCAAAACTCTTGAGTGCGTTGGTTGCAGAATCCTTCCCTGATTCGAAAGGAACTACTTGATAAACCTCGCCAGGCGAACCGAGTGCAGGGAGTGCGGAGTCTGAAATCCAGCGAGTCTCTCTTATCGGGTAAAGCCTTGATTCGCTGCTAAGCGAAGCCGAGTTGGGCGCGCTGATGCTCAGTCGCGGGTTGTTATCTGCTCCGTAGCATGAAGAAAAGAGGGCAGTGAGAGCGAGGACGATAATTACAAAGATGGCTCCATATCCTGGAGTAGGGAACCGCCTCGAGGGGCGCTCGGTGCTCTCGTATATGCCTCGACTGCTGCTCATCCCCAAACCGTACTCGTGATCTGCCTCTTCAATCACGCAGGGAATTGAGCAATTCTGTGGCTCTGCCCCTTAAATCTCGGGAGTTCATAGCGAGAATGGGGGATAGCTTCGTTAGGGTTAGAGGTGTGACCACCGCGGCGCTCTGCATCATTGATAACGATGGGCGGCGACTCGAGATTAATCACGATGATGCGCTTAGCCTTTTTCA
>JBAXPT010000272.1:0-1929 GCA_037132095.1 Actinomycetes bacterium | reverse complement strand
CCGGAGATCAGCATGAAGGAGGCGTCCTCCATATTGGTGTAGTGGAAAAGTGAGAAGGCAATGGGCAGAACCCCCTCGCGCTCGAAGTGGTTTACGTGATCGAGGGTCATCGATGAAGTCGCCTGGTAGTAGAGCCCATGCATAGTGCGCATGCGACGCTGGAGAGAGTCGAGAACGAGTTCGGTCATAGCAATTGCCTCCTCAAGCAGCGGGTTTGCGGCAATGCTACATTCTGTCAGTCGCCGTGCCAATAGTGCACCCCAAGGCCTGGAGGACCCCTCAAGTGAAATTCGCCATCCCCTTCGCAAACATCGGCCCATTCGCTGGCGCCGAGAAGGCAAGTTCCTTCGCACAAGCAGCCGAGGAGTGCGGCTTCGAGTCCCTATGGACGGTCGAGCATGTTGTTGTTCCCTCTGGCTACGAGTCCGAGTATCCATACGCAAAATCCGGGAAGATGCCAGGGCGTGAGGATGCTCCAATTCCAGACCCGCTCATCTGGCTTACCTATATAGCTGCGTGTACTAAAACAATTCGCCTAGCGACAGGGATACTCATACTCCCCCAGAGAAATCCAGTAGTACTCGCCAAAGAAGTCGCAACCCTTGATGCTCTCTCGGGTGGGCGCGTTGACCTTGGCATTGGTGTCGGTTGGCTCGAGGAAGAGTTCGATGCGATTGGAGTTCCGTTCTCGGAGCGCGGAGCGCGCACAGACGAACACGTAGCAGTGATGCGGTCGCTCTGGGAGAATGAGCAATCATCCTTTGATGGAAAATTTACGAGCTTCAAAGACTGCATACAGCGCCCACAGCCGACTAACGGATCCGTCCCAATTCACATCGGTGGACACTCTGATATCGCTGCACGTCGAGCAGGCCGACTCGGGGATGGATTCTTCCCCGGCAAAGGTAAGCACGAAGAACTTGCACACATGTTTGATGTTGCACGCGCATCGGCAGTCGAGCATGGGCGAAACCCTGATGCCATTGAGTTCACCGCTGGGAGCATGGGCATCTTCGGGCCCGACCCCGTAGGGGAACTCCACGCTTTAGAGGACCTCGGCGTCTCTCGCGTCATGGTCCCAGCGTTACTTTTCTTTGAGGATACAGAGGCAGCCCTCGCACGCTTTAGCGAAGACATAATTGCAAAGGCCTAATTGGCAATTAGCGGGCACCGATCACCCGATTACAAATAGATTTCGGTCAACAAATAACAGGAGTAAATAATGAAGCAATACGGAGAGTTCGGCGGCAAGATCGAGCGTCTATTTACCGACTCCGAGCCTTGGTGGCCTACCGCTAAGCACCCAGGAGAGTCTGCGCCCAATGTTGTCATCATGCTCTTCGATGACCTCGGCTTCTCCCACTTCGGCTGCTTCGGATCAACCATCGAGACACCCAACATTGATGCGCTCGCAGCGAACGGACTTCGTTTTACGAACTTCCATGTCACACCTGTTTGCTCCCCAACTCGCGCGGCACTCCTAACCGGGCGCAACCATCACAGCATCGGCATGCGGAGCATCTCAAACTTCAATACCGGGTTCCCCCACATGACCGGTCATGTCTCGAATCACGCCTCAACTGTTGCTGAGGTCCTGCGCGACGAGGGCTATACAACCTTCGCTCTCGGTAAGTGGCACCTATGCCCGATGGAGAACTGCTCGGCCGCAGGCCCTTACGAGCAGTGGCCGCTTCAGCGCGGTTTCGATCGCTACTACGGATTCCTCGATGGCGAGACAGACCAGTTCCACCCAGAACTCACTTATGACAACCACATGGTTGAGCCTCCTAAGTCTGTCGATGAGGGATACCACCTCACTGAAGACCTAGTTGATCGTGCCATCGGGTTCATCCACGACGCTAAGTCTGTTCGCCCTGACAAACCTTTCTTTACCTACCTTGCATTCGGTGCAACTCACGCTCCTCATCA
>JBAXPT010000271.1:0-1954 GCA_037132095.1 Actinomycetes bacterium | reverse complement strand
GCGGTCTCGGAATTGGCAGACGCGCGCTTACCGAGCGCATCATCGATTAATGGTCGTTGCCAAAGGGCAAAACGCCTTGCACTCGCGGGTGATCCGTCATCGGTAATGGCGCCTACCGGAGACCCGATAAGGGTGCTTGCGAGTTCCGCCGGATTGCCGATTGTGGCGCTAGTAAAACAGAATGTTGGGGAGGACCCGTAATGCGCACAGATTCGGCGCAGTCGACGAAGCACCTGCGAAACATGCCCTCCGAAGATTCCGCGTAGAGCGTGCAGCTCATCTACGACTACATAATCGAGGCGCATGAGGAAGGTCGCCCAACGCGCATGCGATGGAAGTATCCCCATATGTAGCATCTCTGGATTCGTCAGTACGACATTGGCATTACGCCGAGCCCAAGTGCGATCTTCTTGCGGAGTATCTCCGTCGTAGGTAACTGCCTTCACGCCTGGGAGAAGCCACGAGCGCATCGAACGTAGTTGGTCCTGAGCAAGCGCCTTTGTGGGGAAGAGCAGGAGAGAGGTTGAGGTTGAGGTATTGATAATCGAGTCGAGTATCGGCAACTGATAACAGAGGCTCTTCCCAGACGCGGTGCCGGTGGCAACGACCGTGTGTTCTTTAGATCGGAGCGAATCAATTGCGGAGGCTTGGTGACTCCAGAGAGTATCTAGTTTCCTCTCCGCTACTCGCTCGGTTAGGGCAGGTGATAAAGGGGTTTCGAGCGAACCGTAGAGAGCCGCTCGCTCGGGGATCTCTGCATCGAATACAAGCCTCCCCTCAAACTCCGGATCGCGCGAGAGTGCATCGAGGGTGCCTCCTGCATCTCTCGGGTCCGAATTCACCTAGTGAGGGTACCTAGAGAGGGTGACAATTATGTAACAGTCCTCAATTACGCAGTGAGGCGAGGAGTTCTGTTAGTGGCGTTGGAGCACTCCGTCATCTGCAAAATCATTGAAGAGATCGCGTGCGTTACCGAGCAGCGCAAGGCGAGAGCCAACCCCAGAGCCAACGGGTATCACAAGGTTGCGCACATTCTGTGGGTCTAAGGAGAGGCCTAGGCGCCCGAGTCTGTAAGCATCGGCCCAACCCATATTGACAAGGCGTGCATGCCTTCCGAGGTTGCCGAGAAGCCCGAGAGTTGCAGTTGGCCCTGGATTATTCGTGCGTAACTGGCTAAGGGTTTGAAGAATGAAGTAGCCCTGGTTCTCGCTTCGCTTTAGGTCACCCGATGGGAATCCGTGTCGGTTGCGACTGAAGGCAAGCGCTTGGGTGCCGTTCATGTGCGTTGTGCCAACCTCGAAATTGGCGCCGCTGTATTCACGATCGACATTGCGAGAGATGACGTTCACGTCTACGCCCCCGAGATCATTGACCATGCCCATGAACCCGTCGAAGTCAGTTGTGATTACAAACGAAACTTTTACACCTACAAGATTTCCTACGGTATCCGCGAGCAGTTGTGCGCCACCTGCTGACATTGCTGCGTTGATCTTGTCGGTTCCGTGGCCAGGTATCTGCGCCCCAGTGTCACGCGGAATATCAAGCATCGTGGCTTGGCCGCTCTGCGGATTAACCCCTACAAGGTGGATCGCATCACCGCGAGCCACCGTCTCCCCGCTGCGAGCGTCGCTCCCAACAACTAAGACAAATATTGGTGCGATACCTGGAACTGGGGTTGAGTCAGCGCTTGCGGTTTTGGTAACCGTCATGTAAGTCGCCCCTGCGGCAATAGGCATGCGGCCCGTCTTTAGCCACCAAGCAGCGAGCCCTGCAGTGCCCATTGCAACTGCAAGTAGGACTATTGAGACGGCGCTAACTGTGCGTTTAATAAGGCGTTTTAACGGAGGGAAAGAAGGGTATGTAGAGAGCATCATGGAGCCTCTGTCGAGGAGGATGTTTTTGGCGCTGAAGCGATTCCTTTGCCATCTCTATTTACAGTTAGCCGCCATCCGTC
>JBAXPT010000270.1:0-1955 GCA_037132095.1 Actinomycetes bacterium | reverse complement strand
TCCCCAGTCTGAAGCCAATCCGAGTCGTCTCCATGCCAATCGGTGACCACCCCTCCTGCTTCACGAACAATGACTCCACCTGCAGCGACATCCCAAGGGCCGAGTCCGAGCTCGAAGTATCCGTCGTATACCCCCGCTGCCGTCCAGCAGAGATCAAGGCTCGCAGCACCGACTCTGCGAAGGTCCTCAACCTCGCTCTGAACGCTTGTAAACGCCTCTAGGTAGCGAGAACGCAGATCTTTGCGACGAAACGGGAAGCCCACTCCAATGACTGCTCGAGATATTTCACGAGAACTAACCGTGATCTTGAGACCATTGCATGTTGCTCCCCCACCGAGTCGAGCAGAGTAGGTATTGCCGAGCATTGGAGCATGCACAACTCCTACAACTGGCCGACCCTCAGCAACAAGACCGATCGAGACCCCAACCGCCGGGTGCCCATGCAGAAAGTTCGCGGTACCGTCAAGTGGGTCAACGAGCCAATGCAGATCGTGAGCGCGCTCCCCTCCCTCTTCCTCGCCGTGTACCGGTATCCCTGGGGCAAGCTCCTCGAGGACTCTGCGCACCATGCGTTCACTCTGCATGTCGGTATCGGTTACCCAGTCACCGGGTGATTTCTCACGCACATTTACTGGAGACTGAAACGAAGCGAGCACGAGTTCGCCACCAGCGAGCGCAGCGGATGTTGCAGCACTAAGTAGAGCATCAAGATCAAGAATGCTCATGAGGTTGCGTTTCTCAAGCTCTCTAACAAACCTTGAGTGCCGGCTGCTAGTACCTGGCGCCGAGCCATCGGGTCAGCGGTATCTAGCGCTCTACCCTTTGCATCAAGGGTAATTGCGCCTGCCTCAGAGCACATCAGAACGCCGCCGAGGTAATCCCACGGCGCGTGCCATGAGGCGACATCCAAAAAGCCATCTACTGAACCGCATGCCACATCGCAGAGAGCAAGGGCCGCAGAGCCAAGCACACGGAATTGTTTCCATGGGAGGACGAGTCCCGGAAGGCCAGAGAGGGCAATCACGGAGTCCTCGACTCGCTCTACATTGCTTGACTGAATGCGCTCGCCATTACGCGTGGCACCCTCACCCCTAACGGCACGGAAGTGAACACCTGTCTCTTGGTTCACAACTACTGCAGCGAGCAGACCTCCCGCATCCATAGCGCAGATTGAGGTTGCCCAGTAAGGAATATCTCGTGCTGCATTGCTCGAGCCATCGACCGGGTCGATTACGACGATGATCGGCGAGGAGCGATCTCCACTCAGCCCAGACTCTTCACTCATTATTGCTACGGGGAGCTTGGAGAGAACCCCGAGCGCAGCCTCATCGGCGATTAGGTCAATCGCATACTGCCCCGGCTTTGTGGTGCGCGCCCTGCGACCTGAACCGCGTACATTGCGCAGCGAAGCATTCACAGCAGCCCCCGCTGCGTCAAAAGCCTCTATGAGAAGTTTTGTATCCATCCTCGAGAGTCTCGCAGAGATAGAACGCTGAATCGGTACGCCCTCGAGATTCTTCGCGTATGCGAAAACGAAGAGTCCCGATTAGCAACTCCGCATCTTCTCGTATTATCAGAAACAATGGCTGCTAAATAGCGAGAATCTCAACGACTTCGGTGTAAACCGGCATCCCAGACTCCCGAGCCCCATCACCCGCAGCGAATAGAACATTCCCCTCGGGGAAGAAGACCTGGGCATTCCCGGCACGCATCACCGACTCCCTTAGGTTCCCCACCATTCGACCATGGCGAGAGCGAACCTCAACCTGGTCGCCATCGGATAGACCCAGCATCTCAATATCGGAGGCCGCCAACAGCACAGAGCCTCGAGTGGCGCCGGTTAGAGCGTCCTTATCCTTAAAGATCATTGAGTTGAACTGCTTGCCTCGACGCGTAGAGAGTAAAAACTTTCCCTCTGGAGGCAGCACTATCGATGGAGTCACGGGAGTGAACTT
>JBAXPT010000269.1:0-1972 GCA_037132095.1 Actinomycetes bacterium | reverse complement strand
GGGTAATCATCGGAGGGTGGGCGGCCTGAAGCCTGAGACTGGTCGGGGGGATCCCCTAAACGGGCTGTTTATCTGGTAACCGCTCTGCTTCATTTCTTACGAGGCTTGCTTACTGACCTTTTTACTTCACGCACCCAGCATGGAGTATGCCAATGGCGCCGGTCCTCGGGAGCGTGTACTGGCACTACTACCTCGTGTCCGGTGCCGGGCGGGATCTCTTGATTACACCCAGGGCACCGGTACGTTTTATCTGCTTGATACGGCTGAATATGGCGTACCTCAATCGCTGCAAAATCACGCAATGCCAAAACTCCAGAGGAGTAGTGCTGCGATAACGATGAAGGCTGCGCCCAGGATTGCAAGGTCAGAGCTTTTTGGCTTATGCCCTCTAGCAGGATTGAACCCCATGCGGCTACGGTACCGGCGCAGACGCTCTACCGCCGAGTCGTCGCCGGATATCAATATGGGTATTGACATGGGCATTCACGAGAGGACCTGATCTAGATGGAGACAATTACCGTTGAACGCCGCGAAGGGGTTGTGACCCTCACACTCAATCGACCTGCCAAGAAGAATGCGATCAATGGGGCGATGTGGGGCGAGCTCCTATCAGTATTTGATGAGGTGGAGAGCAACCCAGATGATCGGGTACTCGTAATAACCGGAGCCGGAGATGCTTTCTGCTCAGGGGCAGACCTCACAGATGATGACGCCGGGGATCGCATGGAGGGTGGCGTCGGCGCATCTGTTGCACGAATGCGCGTAGTCGGGCAGTGCGCTCTGCGCCTCCACGAGATGCATAAACCTACGCTCGCTGCAGTAAATGGGGTCGCCGCTGGTGCCGGCTTGAACTTGGCGCTGGGGTGTGATCTCGTGATCGCCTCAGACCAAGCGCGATTCTCCGAGATATTCTCCAAGCGCGGGTTGAGTGTTGATTTTGGCGGTTCGTGGATCTTGCCCCGCCTCATTGGTCTTCACCGCGCTAAAGAACTTGTATTCCTTGCGGACATCATTGACGCAACTGAGGCAGAGCGCATTGGTTTAGTGAATCGCGTTGTTCCCCACGACGATTTTGGGGCAGCGGTAACGACTCTTGCCGATCGCCTCGCTGCGTTGCCTCCTATTCAGGTATCAAACTCGAAGCGAATGTTGAATCAGTCCTTCTCGGTATCAATGGCAGAGGCGCTTGAGATGGAGGGGATCTCGCAGTCGCTATCTTTCGCAACACGCGACACGGTCGAGGCGATCATGGCGTTCATGCAGAAACGCGAACCAAAGTTTGAGGGGCGCTAAGGCGCTCCAACTCCGTTAGTACTTGGTCTCGCGATTAAGCCCAGAGTCAAAGGGCAGGATCTCAGTATATAGAGGCCGAGTTTGCGAGGTTCTCTGCAATTCGCTCGGAGACAATCGCTGTAACTTGCTCAGCCAACTCCCAGTTGGGCTCGGTGACACGGAGCACGAGGTTGTTATGCACTTCCCACTCTGCGCCGCAGTGGCTACAGGAGACGAGGAAAGACCCGCCGCTGTATTCACGATTGAGGTCTTTTGAGTCGAAGGGGCAGAGAGTTAGGTTCACAGATCAAGTCATCGGGCGCTAAATACCCGCCCTTAATGCTAAATACTCGGGGCACCCACAAATGAGGCGGAGGGCGCAGATAAGCCGAGAAATTAGCCAAAGGTTGATCTCAGCAGAATTATTCGCGGCGCTCTTTCCCATCGTGGCTATAACGGCCAGATTAAGCCGCGTACGCGTTTAGCGAGCCCAAGTGTGCAGAGCGATTCGACGGCGCGAGCAATGCCGGGAGCATCGAGATTGGTTCTAAGCACGATCTCGTCGAGGGACGCCGGCTCCCCACCAAGAGCGCGCATTACTTGTCGCCCTGCGTTATCCGCAGGGAGTGTTGGCTTAGTGGCGGATGAGAGGTTGCGTATTGGAGCCCTCCGCGAGCCTGAGGTCATACCAAGTGCAATT
>JBAXPT010000268.1:0-1980 GCA_037132095.1 Actinomycetes bacterium | reverse complement strand
GTGCCATCAGGGTGCACAACATTCATTGAGCGGTAGTAATCGGCAACCGCCTCCGCACCACGAACCTCAATATCAGTACCGTCAGCAGTAATTGCAGCATCAGCGAAGATGGCGCCTAGCCCCGCAAAGTCGCCAGCATCAATGCGCTCGGTATACAGATACATCAACCCGGTAATGGCGTGGTGGCTCTCCCATGTACCCGGGCGTGTCGGCAGCCACTGATTGCTCGAGGCCGGCGTGGAGTCATTCTTCGAGATTTCGGGCGGGTTACTCATGAGATGCTCCTGCTTGGGGAGACCCATGATGCCACCCGTACCGGAGCCGCGCCTCGCTTATCGCCCATAGATACCTGTGAAGTTGTTCTAGCGACAAATATTCAGAGAGAAATAGAGCAAGACCCCTTCTCTGACCTGACTAGCGAAGCATCTATCGGCGAGACTGCTCCACATGGCAGATGCACCAAAGGTAACGATCCCAGACTCGGAGTCATTTGAGTCGGCACCCGAGAAGTCGAGTCGAGACCCAGAGGCGCTGCGCACTCAAATGCAGGCGTGGCTAACGACGCGCCTCGGAGACGCAACCGATGTAACCGATGTAGCCGTCGGCGAGATTACAAGCCCAGGCTCAAATGGAATGTCTAGCGAGACTCTCCTATTCGATGCTTCATGGAGCGACGCCGATGGAGCCCACAACGAACGCCTAGTAGCGCGCGTTGAGCCGGATACCCACGACACCCCCGTATTCCCTGTCTACGACCTTGAGATGCAGTTTCGCGTCATCACCCTCGCTGGGCAGCGCACGAAGGTTCGCGTTCCACGCACACGCTGGCTCGAGACAGACCCCACTCTTCTAGGTGGCACGTTCTTCATCATGGATCGAGTCGATGGGCGCGTACCCCCCGATATCCCCCCCTACACAATGGATGGTTGGGTTCTTGAGGCGACACCCGAGGAGCGAGCAACGATTGAGCGCACAACAGCGGAGAGCATCGCTGAGCTGCACACACTAAATCCAAGTAATGCCGATCTTGCTTTCCTTGAGTATGACGTACCGGGTGAGACGCATCTACGTCGACACGTTGAGCACCAGCGTCAGTATTACAAGTGGGTTCAGAATGGCCGCACGCACCGACTAATCGACGACGGTTTTGCATGGCTTGAGGAGCACTGGCCCGAGGATGAAGGCGAGACGGTTGTCTCGTGGGGCGATGCGCGAATCGGGAACGTTATGTATGACGGCTTCGAGCCCGCTGCAGTCTTTGATTGGGAGATGGCTGGACTCGCACCGCGAGCGCTCGACGTCGGCTGGATGATCTTCATCCATGTCTTCTTCCAAGAGATCACAACAAGCCTCGGGCTCCCCGGTCTCCCAGATTTCCTACACCGTGACAATGTGCGCGGCTACTACGAGGCTGCCGCAGGAGTGCCGTTGGAGAATCTCGAGTTCTTCGAGGTCTACGCCGCACTTCGACACGCCATAGTGATGAGTCGTGTACATGAACGCTCCGTCGGCTTCGGGCAAGCGGTCTGGCCCGATGACCCTGATGAGGTCATCTACCATCGAGCAGCAATGCAGCGAATGCTTGACGGCACCTACTGGGATTAAGTCTCGTGACGATTGAACCCGAGGATAACGATCCGAAGAATGAGGAGAGCGCCTCTCGCATCACGCGCAGGCGACTCCTTGGAACGCTTGGTGCTGCTGGAGCGGTCGGGGCAGTTGGCGCAGTCGGTGGTCTTAGCGCTTCGGGCGTCGCTGGCATCAATGCCGATGCCGCTGGGGCTGCGCCACTCTCCTCGCAGAGCATCATTAGTTTTCATGGCGAGCGCCAAGCAGGGATTACAAACCCTGCACCAAGCCACGCGGTAGTTGCAGCTTTTGATGTAATTGCACCTGATCGCGCTGCGCTACAAGCACTTCTAGAGTCATGGAGTCTCACAGCATCCCGTATGACCCGTGGACTACCCGCTGGCCCAGCAC
>JBAXPT010000267.1:0-2015 GCA_037132095.1 Actinomycetes bacterium | reverse complement strand
TCGCTCGTCTGAGCATGGGCACGGCACGCGAGCGCTACCTCGCCCGTGTCTGTCTCGAGCGTTCCGTATATCTCTCGGTGGCGCGTTGCAATCCATCCGTAAAACTGAGCAGCGGAACGCGCTCCGTAGGGAAGGTAAAAATCGAGCACCGTGTCTCCAACAGCGTTCGCATCGAACCCGCGCTTTGGAACCGGCACACCATTACGCGGCCGAAATGCTGAGTAGCCGTTCCAACCAACCACAACTAGAACATTCTTAGCCACACCATTTGCAACCGCCATCGCCGCATTCTGAATCGCTGCCGTAGAGGACGCACCCCCCATATGAACCGTTGATGAAAACGCAAGGTCCTCGATCCCAAGATTGACGGCCAACTCCTCAACGGTCGTATATCCAGGCGGGGGAAGTATCCCGTCTATGTCACGCGGGGCGAGGCCCGCATCAGCAATGGCCTTAATTGATGCCTCAAGCATCATCTCTACTGGAAGACGCGTAGATCCGCGCAGATACTCGGTCTCTCCAACCCCAACAATTGAGGCCCGACCCGAGAGGCCACTCACGTCGCTCTCATTGTCGTTCTCGCAACCGCCACGATTCTCTCCGCCTAATTCGCTTGGTTTAAACCTCAATTATGGGTTGACGGTAGCGGGTAAGTCGATCGACAGGCGCCATCTGCGATCACCCTCTATTCTTTGGGGGTATCCCTATTGCGCGCTTCAGGAGAACCCCATGAGCCACCCCATAGTTGAGACCACTCACGGACCCATTCGCGGTACCGCCCACGATGGACACAGTCGCTTCGCAGGAGTCCCCTTCGCAGCACCCCCTGTTGGAGCGCTTCGCTTCATGCCCCCTGCACCGGTTGCGCCGTGGTCCGAGGTTCTAAACGCAGAGCACCTAGGCCCGATCGTGCCCCAGATGCCTTCGATGATGGATGCAGCGCTCGCTCCTGGTGCGCCGAGCTCCGTTCAAGATGAAGCAACAAGCCTCACTCTAAATGTGTGGACACCTAACCTTGATGGTTCACGACCCGTCATGGTTTGGATCCATGGAGGCGCATTCCTCAACGGGGCAGGATCGCTACCTGTTTATGACGGCACGAAACTCGCAGAGCAGGGCGACGTGGTTGTTGTCACCATCAACTACCGCCTCGCGGTCTTCGGATTTCTGCATCTTGCTGATATTGGCGGAGAGGCCTTTAGGGGATCGGGTCTTGCTGGCAGCCTTGATCAAGTTGCTGCTCTTGAATGGGTTCGCGACAACATCGCTAACTTCGGCGGCGACCCATCAAACGTAACGGTCTTCGGTGAGTCTGCAGGTGCAATGAGTATCTGCACGCTTCTTGGGCTACCAGCTGCGCAGGGCCTATTCCAAAAGGCAATAACACAGAGTGGTGGAGCAAACTTCTGCACCTCAGCCGAGGACGCAACACTCAATGCCAAGCTGATCATGGAGCATGCTGGAGTCACAACGGTTGAGGAGCTCCAAGCTCTCCCGGTTCAGTCGCTGCTTGATGCCCAGATGTTGCTTATGTCTGGCGGTCGACTAGATATGCCATTCACTCCGGTAATCGACAACGACATGCTCCCCGATGCTCCACTCGTTGGAATTAGCAAGGGTCTTGGAGACGTAAAACTCCTAACCGGATCCACACGCGACGAGTTCGCCCTATTTGCCCTAATGGATCCGCGAATAGCAACCATTACGCGCGACGAAGTCTTAGAAGAAGCCTCCAAGACAGTGGGGAGTAGCGCCGAAGCGATGCTCTCTGCATATGAGGCTGCGCGCCCAGAAGCAACTACTACTGACATTTTGATTGCTTACATGACCGATCAAATGTTTCGACTACCGGTCATTCGTATGGCCGAGGCACAGGCAGCACAGGGACGCGAGGCATGGATGTACTGGTTCACATGGGCTAGCCCTGCATTCGGTGGCATTCTCAAGTCTTGCCATGCGCTCGAGATTCCATTCGTCTTCGATAATCTCGATGCCTTCGAGATGTTGATCGGCAC
>JBAXPT010000266.1:0-2026 GCA_037132095.1 Actinomycetes bacterium | reverse complement strand
CCCCAAGTAGCAAACCTCTTCCGCAGCAAGGACTCGAACTAAAAGAGCTTGTAGTCGCCTATTTTAAACAAGAGACAACCGATGAGCTCAAGGGGCTTGCCGGCTATGTCGCATTCGGTTTAGCTGCGTGGCTCCTAATAGGAATTGGCGTTGTCTGTGCCGCCGTTGGATTACTAAGGCTTCTCCAAGAAGAAATGGCGTCAGTATTCGATGGCCCTTGGTCTTGGGCGCCATATTTGATTGTTGTCTTGATTCTAGGAATCAGCGGTTACATAACATGGAAGGCGACTACCCGTCGCCGGGAAGGCAGCTCTCGATGACCCACGATGATAAGCGGATCTCACCCGAGGATATTCGCAACAAACTCAACGAGATTACCGGAAGCGTCGGCGACGAATTTGAGACAACCAAAAGCACAGCAGTTACCGTTGGGGCGATAGCAATTGGGGTGGTCATCGTCGCCGTATTCCTACTCGGACGACGCAGAGGAAAGCGCCTCGCGACGATTGTTGAGATCAGACGCGTATGAAGACCGCACGTGCTGTGGCTGGTTCACTGATTATTTACTCGGCGAGACGCCAGACGCCAAAACGTGTCTTGGGCCTCTCGTACCTAGTCTTTCGATTTTTGCTCCGTCGCCTTAAGACTAAGAACAAAACGATTTTAAAGTTCAAGGTTGAACCCGGTTCACGCTACGAAATTATCGGTCTCCGACGCGGCGTATAGCTAGCGATGGTCGCTCAATCCCAGCACCGAGAAACTCCAGGAATCCGGATACTCTTAACCCATGCTCAATACCCTCAAATTTGCTCAAGTACTCTGAGTAAATGAAAGTCATTCTCCGTAATCCACGTCGCGAGATCGAGATCCAGGGGCCCATGGTCGCCGACTCTCTGCTTCGCCGTCTTGAAATCAACCCTGAGACCGTCTTAATTATCTGCAATGGCACTCTCGTTCCACGCGACACACGTTTCTCCGACGACGATGAAATTGAACTCCGCCCTGTCATCTCAGGCGGCGCAGCGTGAAATGCCGCAGGTGTAAGGCGCCAGCAGTTATTGATATTCGGCGCCATAACGCTGCTTTCTGCAGCGATTGTTTTATACACCACTGCAAGGAACAGGTTAAGAAGGCCATCGACGAGTTCAAGATGTTTGGGCCAGAAGAAAGGATTCTTGTAGCCGTATCTGGCGGCAAGGACTCATTAGCGCTATGGCACATGCTCGCCCAACTTGGTTACAGAGTTGACGGCCTTTACATCGGCCTAGGCATCGGCGACTACTCAGATGAATCAGGTGTGAAGACCCGCGCTTTTGCTGATGCGCATGGGTACAAACTCGTGGAGGTCTCCCTGCCTAGTGATTATGGGTACGACATCCCGACTGCAGCGAGCCGCACAAACCGCGCACCTTGCAGTTCATGTGGGCTCTCGAAGCGCCACCTATTCAACAAGGCTGCACTCGACGGGGAGTACGACGTTCTCGCCACTGGACATAATCTCGATGACGAGGCTGCCGTGTTGTTAGGCAATGTTCTCCACTGGGAGCCTGGATACTTAGGGCGGCAATTCCCTGTACTTCCCGCTACGGAGGGCTTCGCTAAAAAAGTCAAGCCATTGGTGAAAATGGGGGAGCGCGAGATGGCGGCATACTGCGTTCTTCTCGATATCGATTACCAAGTAGAAGAGTGCCCGATGGCCGAGGGCAATCGGCATCTTGGATACAAGGAAGTCCTTAACAGCCTTGAGCAACGCTCACCTGGTGCGAAGGCTGCCTTTCTTAGCTCATTCTTCTCTCGCGGCCATGAATACTTTCGTGAAGCGGCGCATGTTGAGAAGGGTGAACTCAATTCATGCGACGAGTGTGGATCACCGACTACCGGCAGCCGATGCGCATTCTGCGCTCTCCGCAATCGTGTGATCTCGGAGACACCAGTATCAATTGGCCGCATATCAAATGCTCCGAGATCAATTGGTCGAAAGGACTGAGAATGGCGCGTCCATTAGAGATTGGCGACACGATCCTCC
>JBAXPT010000265.1:0-2027 GCA_037132095.1 Actinomycetes bacterium | reverse complement strand
GGAGATAAGGGCGCAGGCGGCGTCTCTTATCAGGTCTATATTTTCCCCGGAATCCTTGCGATGTCGATCATCACGTCATCACTATTCTCAGCGATGTCGATTGTCTGGGACCGCGAGTTTGGGTTCCTACGAGAGATGCTTGTTGCCCCGGTCTCTCGCGGATCTCTAGTGCTCGGTAAGGCAATCGGTGGAGGAAGCGTCTCTGTAGCGCAGGGGCTTTTGCTAATTGTCTTCGCTCCACTCGTTGGGGTACACCTCACGGTGCCACGAGTACTCGGATTAATCATTGCACTGCTTCTTCTTGCGTTCGCCCTCTCATCGCTCGGCATAGTGATCTCAAGCCGTATTCAACGCATGGAGTCTTTCCAGATGGTCATGGCGCTTGTAATGCAGCCCATGATCTTCCTATCGGGAGCGGTCTTTCCACTTACATCGCTACCCACTTGGCTTGCAGTCTTAACTCGACTCAACCCTGCAACATATGGTGTCGACCTCTGCAGGCGCATCCTCATACCGCAAGCCGCGCCGCTCACCCTCTTCGGTAATCCTGTACCGATGTGGGCCGACGCAGCGATCATTCTGTTTCTAGGAGCGGCGATGCTTGGCTTAGGAATACGACTCTTCGCCAACGCCGAGTAACGATCTCTGCGATAAAACCCAGAACAGGCGGGTTGGTTTGGTGTTGGGGGTGTTGTGTGGGGTGGTTTGAGACCGCGGCACGCTTCTCACGCCGCGCACGCCACTTCGAGACCCAGGGCTGTAGGGTTTCATTCATGCCTTCTTCGACAAGTTTGTTCAATCGCAAGTCGTCATCGCCGAGTCTTAAGACGACTCATTTCCCCAAGGCTCTTGGGATGGCGATGGTGGGTATATTCATCCTCTCAGCATGCGCTCAGGGAGCATCTGAGCAGGCAAAGCCTCGAGAGACAACAACCTCCACCACCAAGTCAAGTCACGGGATGACTCCGGAGCAGATGCTCTGCATGAAGGCGCCCTATGCCGCAGCGAACCCGGGCAAATGTGGAGGCAATGTTGGTTCAATTCTGTCGAATGCGCTGAAGGTCTCGGCCAACGGACTCATAGATCCTGCATCAGTTAATCTCTCGGGAGTTGAAGGTGTCTCAGCATCTCAGCAGAAGCAATCCGAAGATTTGCTTGTGGCGAGCATCAATACCTTGCCACGATGGAGCGATATCAACGTCGCAGTAGCGGATGGCTTTCAGTCGATCGGTGACGGAGGTACTGGTGAGGAGCATCTTCTTCATTGGGATTGGATTGAGGATGACACCATCTTGAATCCTAATTTTCCAGAGGCACTTGTTTACAAAGTCGATCGCCGCAATGGGTCCCGAACACTTGAAGCGGCGATGTTCATTCTGCCAAGGTCATACTCGCTGGAGAAGACTCCAGAGATCGCGAGCCCGCTGGTGCAGTTTCACCAGCACGACAACCTTTGCTTCACGCAGCCTCCAGCGGCGAGGGTAGTGGGACTCACAAATGGTGCCGGCGAGTGCAACGCTCCTCTTGTGAAGTTCAATCCCAATATCCAGGTACACGTGTGGATAAGGCCAAATGATTGTGGCCCATTTGCAGCGTTGATTGGAATTGGAGCTGGACAGATTAAGCCTGGCGAAGTGCGATCGTGTGTGCCTGATCATTCCCGCATTGGGTTTTAGCGTCACCGGTAACTACGCAGCGAGGTGAAGGCGCTGGGGTCAACAAAGACTCCAAGCTCGCTCCCCCAACCTAAATCTCAGCTATCGCTGCGGAGCGAGGCTTGAGCGCGCTTCTGGATCGCGAGCATCGTGTTCGCCGCCTCAACCATTGACCGGACACGCTCTGGGACAGTCATCTGCAACTGCCGACGGATCTGACTCACGTCAACCCCTCGGCTGTCCTCAACGGTCCGTGCAGGTTCCACTCCAGCAGCATAAGGCGGCGGGCGGGGCGATGCTCGGCTTAGGTATTCGCCTCTTCGCCAACGCCGAGTAACTAGTACTCCCAGAGTAGAGAGGTCGGGGTTAGAC
>JBAXPT010000264.1:0-2036 GCA_037132095.1 Actinomycetes bacterium | reverse complement strand
GGTCGCTACGGCCTTGAGACCATGTGCGTTGGTGGCGGCCAAGGAATGGCGATGATCGTCGAGAGACTCGGCTAGTCGCTAACGGAATAGCGCTAACCGAGAAGCCTGCGAGCGAGATCCGCTGGGTCATCTACCTTGCTATCGAATGCAGCAATCGACCAAGACCACTTAAACTTGCGCCCACGCAATAAATACTTATCAAGCGTGTCAGGGCCACATGATGCCGTTCCAAGCCCGCGGTGTTTGGCATCAATATTTAGATGGACTTGGTCCTCGGGCTTTAGATCAACGTCGTGCTGCGCTTCATCTAGCTGCGCAATTGAGTAATTACTCGCTGAGAATCCAAAGAGTTCGGGTGACGAGATCAGCAGTCCGTCGCTACCATTTGTTACCGCGCACCAACGGGTCTGCGTATGGTGACCATGCTCCTGAGGGCGAATATACGGAACATATTGCTCCGCTACTCGTGATGAGTAACGCCCGATCGCTGCGCCACGCGCCCTATCTGGATAAGTCTCATGCGGACCGAGGCCATACCACTCGAGTTGATCAAAGCTCGATGGAAGGGCTAGGTGGACCCCAACTCGCGGCAGGTCGTTACAGCGCTCTGGCACGCTCAACTCTTCATGAATTATCAGCACCCCGGAGGCGTCGATATCAAAGCGTCGCTTCTGTAAGAATATGAGCCCGTCGTTGCCGATCCACTCAATACTCTGGCGAGCAGTTACCCCTGTCCCGGCCCTTCGTAACTGCATTTTCCCAGGCTGAGCGAGCAGGGAGTCAATCCCCCATCTGCGCCAACGTGCAGCGGGTGTCGGCATTCCTCGCATTGGGCGAATCTCATCGTTGTCTGTAGGCGCACGGAACAGTGAGAGTGCCGGGCCGCTATCGATCAGATTTACGCCGTTGATAGAGAGTGCGGTGAGGCCGCTCTCTCCACCCCCGAAAGTTGCTTGAATAGCCCCGGCACTCACCGTCTCACCACTCATCTCGACTGTATTTGCCGCAGTCATCGAGTTTGACGCGCGTCCGTTTACTACATCGATTGGAATCTGAAGCTGAGCAACTATGAATCCGCTCTCTGCCCAATTCGTTTTGCGCGCAGTCTTGAATGCGAGATCAAGCACAACCTCAGCACCTCTGGCTACGGCAGGGATGTCGTACGAAATACTCCACGCAACTGATCTGCCGGGCGCGACCTCGGGTAACGGAGCCTTACCGCGTGCTACCGCCACTCCGTCAACGAGAATCTCATACTCGCATCGAAGCCACTTCAAGTCGGTGAAGTCTTGCTTATTAGTTATACGAAGTGCTCCACGCTGCGCACCTGTTATACCTCTCGCCTCAACTGCAACAGGAGAAGCGAGTGCCTTGTGCTCGTACATTGCAGGCTTAGGCGTGCGGTCTGGCCATACAACACCATCTATGCAGAAGGAGCCTGAGTTGGGCTCGTCACCAAAATCTCCTCCGTAGGCCCAGCGCTCAGTCCCGTCAGGGAGGGTCTGGCGCAGGCCGTGATCCCAGAACTCCCAGATGAATCCTCCCTGGAGTCCGTGGTTTGCCTCTATTGCATCCCAGTACTCGCCGAGAGTTCCATTGCTATTTCCCATAGCGTGCGAGTACTCACACATGATCAATGGCAGGTCTCCATTGAGACTCCCAGCAGCGTTCTTTGACCACGCAACAATCTCTGCAATCTCTGGATACATAGGGCAGAGCAGATCCGTCGCACTCTGCGGTCGATCCCACCAGCCCATGATCGCACCCTCGTAATGGAGTGGGCGGCTCGGGTCGTAGTTACGAATCCAAGCAGCTAACGCATCGTGGTGTGCACCGTAACCAGACTCATTACCAAGCGACCACGCGATGATCGAGGCGTGGTTCTTATCGCGCTGAACCATACGCGTTCCGCGATCCATCCACGCTGCGAGGTATCGAGAGTCATGACACAGCGAAGTGATGTAGCCGTGGCTCTCAATATTTGCCTCGTCGATTACGTATATCCCGAGTTCATCGCACAGGTCATAGAACTCAGG
>JBAXPT010000263.1:0-2038 GCA_037132095.1 Actinomycetes bacterium | reverse complement strand
GGAGTCACCGCTTGACTCTGATTTGGATTCATTCTTCGCGGTACTCGAACGCTGCGACGATGGGTTATCGGTCTTGTAGAAACCAGAGCCCTTGAGCACAATGCCTACGGCACCGAAGACTTTGCTGAGGGTCCCGCCACATCCCTTGTGCTTCTTCAAAGGTGTGTCACTAAATGACTGCTGCACCTGAAAAATCTCGCCGCATTTTGCGCAGGAGTACTCGTAGGTGGGCATCTGATCCTCGTCTATCGAAATATTGGGCCGCCAAAATAGCGGGCATTGGGTGGTGAGTATTTAGTTTGCTCTGGTGTGGGGCTCGCATCAGCGGTATCCCGACTCTAGAACCTGCTCAATAATGAGCGCACCTAGAGACTACCGGGGGTTGGATACCACGCCACTAGCCGCGCGTGGCGTTTAATAGGGGGGTGACTACCCCCTGGATAATTGCTCTGCTCTGTATCCCTGCCTATTTCCTTGGAACCTTCCCGACGGCAGTCATAGTCGGCAAGGCCGGCGGGCACGATGTCACGGCCGAAGGCTCAGGTAATCCGGGGGCCTCGAACGTCAACCGCATCCTTGGTTGGCGTGCCGGGCTCATAGTGCTGATCGCCGATGCCATGAAGGGAGTAATAGCGGCCTCCGTTGGACTCGCAGTCGGTGGGCGCCCAGGAGGATGGGCTCTAGGCGTGGCTGCAGTACTCGGGCACGTGCTTCCGATTATGCGCCCCGATAAGGGTGGCAAGGGGGTCGCGACAACAGCAGGATTTCTCTCAGTCTTGTATCCGATATTTGCTCTCGGTTTCTTAGTTGCTTTCATAATTGTGACTCGAGTCTTTAAGAAAGCCTCGATTGGCTCCCTTATGGGCTGTATCTGTTTCCCGATTCTTGTAGCGCTTACTCGCCCTCGTTGGGAGGCCATTGCGACGGTCGCCCTGTCGTGTTTGATTGCTTGGCGCCATAAGGCCAATATCTCAAGATTGCTTTCTGGCAATGAGTTGAGCACTAAGTCGCAAGGCTCGTAAGAATCTTCACAAACAAGCGCATTAAAATTTGCTCACTCCGGCGAGGCGATCTGGTTCAGAGACAGACTCATCGGCGGTAGCGTTACCCTCACTAAAGAAGTGGTCTCTGATCAGGAGGATATGGTGGTGAGTTCCCAGACAATTACTAAAGCGGTTATTCCCGCGGCTGGGCTCGGTACCCGATTTCTCCCAGCGACAAAAAGCCAGCCCAAAGAGATGCTGCCAATCGTCGATAAGCCTGCGATTCAATATGTAATCGAGGAGGCAGTTCGCGCGGGGCTTACCGATATTCTTGTCGTCACAGGTCGCGGCAAGCGCGCTATTGAGGATCACTTCGACCGCAATTTTGAGCTCGAGTATTACCTAGAGCAGCAGAGCAAGACAGACCTCCTGCGCGAGGTACAGCTCACCTCGGAGATGGCCGACATCCATTACATACGCCAGCGCGATCCGCTAGGTCTTGGGCATGCAGTCTCAGTAGCGCGTGAGCACGTTGGTAACGAGCCGTTCGCAGTGTTGCTCGGCGATGACATCATGGTGGACGACTCGAAGTTGTTGCTATCGATGATCGATATTCATGCGCGCTACGGGCGCTCGGCGCTTGCCCTCAAGAAGGTTCCCCAAGAGAGCATCTCTTCGTACGGCTGTGTTGAGCCGGAGCCAGTTCATGATGGGCTCGTGCAGGTTCGTTCAATCGTTGAGAAGCCCAAGCCCGAGGATGCTCCATCGGATCTAGCGGTAATCGGTAGGTATGTATTTACCCCAGAGATTTTCGATGCGCTAGATCGCATTCAGCCGGGTGCCGGTGGGGAGCTTCAACTCACAGACGCAATCGCGCTTCTCCTAGAGACACAGACCGTTTATGGATGCGTCTTCGAGTCGGGGAGATACGACATCGGCCAGAAGATCGATTTCCTGAGGGCCAATGTTGAGCTCGCTCTAGACAGGCCTGATCTCGGCCCTGAGGTTGCCGAGTTCCTTGTGCAGCTCGTCAAGGACCGGGGTCTTATTTAGAG
>JBAXPT010000262.1:0-2039 GCA_037132095.1 Actinomycetes bacterium | reverse complement strand
GCGCAAGCGAGGCGCCGCGGAGTCCCAGCACTTACCGACACAATCATCTCTGGAGTACGGGGTGGCTCCTCGCTCTCTGCAGTCATTGATGTAGCCGTCGCGCCAGGACCACTTGGACGAGACCTTGATCGCCTGCGATCTATGCGCGTCTCGGGGATGAGCGCAGTTGAGTCACTGAGGACTTGGTGGAGTGCGTCTAACGACCCCGATGTGCGTGCACTAGTAGCGGGTTTAGCTATTGCCCTCAACCTAGGGGGCCCGGCAGTTGATGGACTTGAGGGACTCTCCGCAGCATTGCGTGCTCGCGATGTGGTTCGGAATGAGGCCCTATCGCTAGCGACTCAATCACGCCTCTCCGCTCTTGTCGTCGCTGCTGCTCCGCTGCTTTTCCTCGTGATTGGTGGAGCGGCGAATCCGGGGTCTCTAGCCCAGTTGGTAAGTTCGTGGACTGGTCGGGCCTGCCTGCTTGGGGGATTAGCCCTCGATGCTCTTGGTGCGTTCTGGATGCATCGCATTGTTAACTCGGTGGCCTGAGATGTCGAACTCAGAGACGCCCTTAGGGGTGCTCATTGGGTGTGGATGGGGGGCGCTAATCGCAGTGCCCATCATGACTCGTGCCAATAAGTCTGCTGCAAGATCTCGGGCTCAACTAATGGAGAAGAAGCAAGCCTCTCGCCGCACTCAAAGTATCGACTCCATACCATTTCTTCGAGTTGTTGGCGTACCAGCGCGAAGGCGCTCTAACCGCATCATGGATAACGCGGTCTCGAGAGATATACCAGTACTCATTGATCTGCTTGCACTTGCCGCGGCATCGGGATGTACACCTGCTGGTTCGGTTGCGGCTGTTGTGGAGTGGGCGCCGCCGACAGTCTCCGGATGGTGTATCGATCTAGCCACTGCCAGCGATCGGGGAAGAACCTTCGTATCTGCATGTGAGTCTCCTCCGCCCCAGAGAGACCTAGTAACACTCGGTGACGCACTCGCTGCCTCGGCGCGAAGCGGAGCACCGATCCGCAGCGCACTCCAGCGATTAGCTGAATCATCTCGCATTGCTAGTCGCCAACAAGCAGAGGCACGGGCCAGAGCAGTACCGATTCGCCTTCTATTTCCACTTGTTTTTACGATTCTTCCTGCCTTTGGGCTGCTGACTCTCGCACCAGTTGTACTCGGTGCGCTCGCCGGTCACTGACCGAGCCTTACTGCGTTGGCCCTGCGCCGACCCAAATTCAACCCACCGACTACCAGGAGGTAGCCGTGCATTTAATCCGTAAATTTGCAGAGAGCGTGAAGAGTGACGCCGACGAGGCAGGCCAGACAACAGCAGAGTATGCACTTGTGATACTTGGATCTGCTGCAATTGCAACCCTGCTACTTACATGGGCATCCAAGAGCGGCGGTATTACCAAACTATTTGACATGGTCGTTGGCCGTTTGATCCCAGGATAAGCATGTTTGAGTCCGTGGACCCGAGCCCTTCTGGGAAAATAATTGATGAAGAATGCCAAAGGACGCGCCGTAACATGACGCAGATTCTAGGGCAGACCGGTCAATCAACCGTCGAGTTTGTACTCGTCTTACCTCTAGTAATCATTGTTCTGCTCTGCACCCTTCAGGTTGTATCTGTTGTGCGCACACGGTTACTTCTAGAGCAGGCAGTACATGAAGCGGCTCGGGCCGCGGCGCTCTCTCCAGATCAATCAATTGTATTGGCGGCGGCACGCAAGGCGCTACCAGATGTTGATCTTGAGTTAGGGAAGCATCGACAGATAGGGGATTCAATCTCTGTAGTGCTGCGCATAAAAGCCCATACTGATATTCCGGTAGTCGGGCCGCTCCTCCCGGACCCCATAATGAAGGCGCGCGCAGTGGTGCGCGTCGAGAGATGAATAAATTTGGAGATAGGTGCGAAGCCGGTAGTGCTGCGGTACTGCTGGTGGTGGGTGTGGCCATTGGAGCAGCGGCATCTATCGCAGCGGGCAGTGCAGGGAGGATTGCAGTTGAGCGTGCCCATGCGGAGACTGTCTCAGAGATAGTTG
>JBAXPT010000261.1:0-2049 GCA_037132095.1 Actinomycetes bacterium | reverse complement strand
GGCGATTGCATCGGCGACAGCATCAAGAATGCGCGCACGCTCGTGTGCGGGTATGGGCGTGGCAAGTGATGCCTTGGCCGCTGCTACAGCGATATCGACCTCGGCCGGTCCACAGGATGGAACAGTGCCGAGCAGGCTGTTGTCATAAGGAGAACGAACCTCGATTGCCTCAGTTGAGGTAAAGAGGTTGCCGCCGATTGGGAGGGGTCGCATATTTGTCATGCGCCCCCGGCAGGACTCGAACCTGCGCACACGGCTTCGGAAGCCGATGCTCTATCCGCTGAGCTACGAGGGCTGGGAGCCCCGAGGGTATCAGGGTGCTGGTGCACTTGGTTGGGATCGCTGACGGGATCGGTCGCTGTGGAGATTCACTAAGCACTGTTGCTGTAGGCCAGGTCGAGCGCACAAATGGTTGAAAGGGCGAGGGGACTATCTTCTACGCCTACCGGGGCAGCCAAGGTGAATTCACCGATGCCGGCGTCGTCAGTCTATGTACGCAGCTCGGCATCGTTCGCTCGATGGGCAGAACCGGCTCTTGCTACGACCACGCCAGTGCCGAAAGCTTCTGGTCGATCTTCAAACACGAGTACTTCTACCGCCACGCCTTCGCCACCATGGACGAGCTCCGGGCCGGGATTGAGGACTACAGGACCTTCTACAACGAGACCCGCAGCTACTCCAAGATCGGCAACCTCAGCCCTGCCACCTTCGAGCTATGGTTCGATCAGTCGGCCATCGCCGCATAACCAACGTGTCCACTTCGAATGGGGAATCTCAGGCAACAGAAGAGTTGGACCAGTTTTCGGGGGGCCGGACAAAGTGAATACTCCGATCGCTCGAAAGTTGGAGATCCGGTCGAGGCTGGTGTCACTTGAGTCGGTCATTCTGAGAGGCTCCACATTCGCTGCGGGAAGAGATGCTTCGGGAGTCAACGTGATTTCCCCTAGGATTCCGTCGAACCGGTGCAATCGTCGACGACCAAGGACGGAATGGAACATGAGCTCTGCATCTAGGCTGATCCGTCGGACGAGCAGCGCTCTTCGGCCCACAACAGACCAGTACGAAGCACTTTGTTCTTGGGTAATAGATGACGCCACTCGACTGGCGGGGGGGGAGTTCACTCTCCTCGACATTGGCTCAGGAGATGGTGACGACGATTATGCGTTGAACCTCCGGCCCCATGTGGCCAGATTCTCTGGCGTAGATCCTGACCCTTCCGGAGCCCGCAATACGGTCCTTGATGAGTGGCACCAGGAAACGCTCGAAGAATATGCCTCAACAGGCTTGGGTCAGTTCGACTGTGCATTAGCTGTCTACGTCGTGGAGCACGTTACCGATCCTGCGGGATTTCTTCGAGCGGCGGCGACGTGTCTTCGACCAGGCGGATCGCTCTTTCTTGTGACTCCGAATCGACTGCATTACTTCGCCCCCATCAGTCGCCTCTTCGCAATATTGGGACTTGATGATCGGATTCTCGGGATCCTGCGTAAAGCTAATCCTGATACGCACGATGCGGCTCACTTCCCCGTTCAATATCGATTGAACTCGTCCCGAGCCTTGGCAAAGTTTGGAGGCGATGCAGGCTTCTGCAATCTGGAGATTCGACACCTCGAAGATTCGGGAATCTTCGAAACCTATTTCCCTGGACGCCTTGCAATCATTCCGAGATCTTACTCTCGTGCTGTCGTCCGCCTCCGAGCTCGCTCCTTGTACGGAACAATTTTGGCAAAGCTCACGATGCCGCTCTAACAGATCGTCATCTCAGTCCAGAGTTACCAGGATGCCTGGTGATCAACCTGATGGTGGAGGCTGCCAAGCCGATCGACCCGAATGCTTCACGCTTGTGACGAGTTCTTGAACGGTCAGCTCTTCGCCTGCCTTGAAGTTCCGCCTGTCATTAGGACGACGAGTACCCCAATGACAACGATCGCCAACAATGCTGCCGCAAATCCGATGATTAGCTTCTTCGAAAAACGAGATGTGAGATTCCCCATGGAAAGTGGACACCCAACATGTCGCCTCGATGAGGCGGCTGGAAGGATGTCCCCA
>JBAXPT010000260.1:0-2076 GCA_037132095.1 Actinomycetes bacterium | reverse complement strand
AAGACTTGATCGCGTAGATCCTCGAGGTCGAGACCCTTCCCCATCGCAGCTGCTGCAAACGCGCGTACATCGACGCTGTCATCCTCTAGCACCTCAATCTCAAAGCGCTCGATCAAAGTGCCGGCGAACTCCGGTCCGCGTACCATCTCAAGGGAGTTGGGAATCTGCTCTGATGTAACAGTTGTGCTGAAAACTTCGCCGCCGAGAACGTGCAGCTGCTGTGTTGGGCAGGGCTGCTCTCCGTCGATACTTCTTAGGTGCATCGGGGAGTCGCCGGCGATTAGGCAGATCACCACGCCGTCGCGTTGAGTCGCGGTGGCATTTGCAACAATGACCGAACCACTCGGGGCTGATACGCGATTCGCAAGCGAGTCGAGCGCCTCCCTGGTTAGGCCTTCTCCGATGTGGAGTGCCTCTCGGTAGCGGACCATCACAGCATCAACAACATCATCAGCGCTGCAAGCACAAGACGAGTCGTGCGCGCTATTGAGTATTAGCTGGCGCCAGGCAATATCCATCTCGGCGGTTGCGTACCTGTCAACGGGGAGGTGAAGAGCCTGAAGTGGTTCGGCACGGCGTTCGATAATTCGCTCTGCAGCAGCACATGCTTGGTGGATGTCGACTCGATTTGATGCAACCCCCATCAGCACGTTCGCTCGTGCTCCAGAGCGCATCTCGCCGCGCCATGTCGGGAGGTTCTCGCTCGTCTGCTCTGCGAGATACGCGGCTAGGGAATTAACCTCGAACCTGTACTCGCTCTGCTCAGCGTTTGCTGAGGCCACTACAGCACCGAGCCAAGGCTGTGGTACTTGGTGATCGGTTCCATTCATGAAGAGAATGCCGCCGCCGGGGTAACGAGCATCGCCGAGTTCGTTTGCGTAGTTATGCGCTCGTTGAACAAGTGTCGCGGGATTGGATGGCAGGTCGCGCCCGTTGGAGTAGGAGCCAACTAAGAACTCAGCGCGAACGCGTGATCCATCTAGAGCCTCCCACCAGAACGCAGTCTTCTGAATAGCGCTAGGCACACCTCTCCAGACAACTGCCTGATCCAAACCAGCGAGTTTAAGAATCTGTGGCATCTGCGCGACATGGCCGAACATGTCTGGCAAGTAGCCAACCTTCATCGCACCACCAAAATCCTCAGCGCGTGCGATGCCCATCTGCAGGTTGCGAATGATCGTCTCGCCGGAGACCATGTACTCATCCATCAGAATCGCCCACGGCCCGATCCCTAAGCGTCCACTCTTGCCTAGTCGGGTGAGTATCTCGGATGCCTCCGGGCGAACCTCTAGGTAGTCGTCAATTACAGCGGTCTGCCCGTCTAGCAAGAAGTGCTCATAACTTGGGTCTGCCTCGAGGCGCGGAAGGAACTCATCTAGTAGCCGAACAAGGCGATGGCGAAAATCCTGAAAAGGCGCATACCACTCGCGGTCCCAGTGGGTGTGGGGGAGGATCGTTACCTTGATCGGTGAGTCGTTCGCGCTTCGACGAGGTGAGGCATCTGTCATACCGGTGAGATTAGAGGAAAGGCCATGCATTTCCTGCTAATTGCTTCATAACTCACCCATCCTCAACTACGACTTGGCAGCTACCCCGTATTCCTTAGATCGGGTGGTGCTCTCCAGTCCCACCTGGCCTCACGGGCAGATTCGCCCTCAGCCGTCTCAGCTTCAATTCTCTTGAGCCTGTATCCGTCATGTGTTTTTTGTAGATGATGTCGCTTGCAGAGCCTGACGAGGTTATCCAAGCTGGCGGCGCCGCCCTCAGCGAAGGGTTTGATGTGATCGATCTCTAGACCAAGCGTTACATCGCATGTTGGTACCTGGCAGACACGATCACGCTCCTCAACAGCGGTGCGCAATGGTGCCGGGATGTGTCGCCCCATATGCGCAACGGTCTTGATATCTACTCCATCTATTACCAAGAGTTTTAAGAATGCTTCGCCCAAGTACTCGGTAGCAGTAGCGACCGGTATCGGGCCAACACCAGCGATCTCACAGACCTCGCCATGCTCAGTATGTCCACGCTTAAGTGCATCGATGTCGACTCGAATATGCATGACTGCATTAGAGCGAG
>JBAXPT010000259.1:0-2084 GCA_037132095.1 Actinomycetes bacterium | reverse complement strand
GCTGATGACTTGGCTCCGCGCGACGCAGTAGTTGCGGTGCCGCGCTCGGCAGGGGTTGAGGTCTCCGCTGAGTTGGCAGAAGGTATCGCTTGGGTGATCGCTGACACGCTGCGCGATGCGCGCACTATTGCTGGCAAGGTTCAGGGGCGTCGGACCACACTCGATGATGCTCCTCCGCTGGCGTCTCTCGATGCTCCTTTAAATGGAGTCTCTTTGGCTACATCTTGGGTCGACGCCGGGTATCTAGAGCCCGATGCTTCGTGGTGCGAACCCGGTGGAGAAGCGGCAACCGCACGCGGCAACGGAGGGGGTTTCGGAGGCAAGGCAGATTCTCTTGCTCCGCCCGCAGCACGGATACTTGCAGATCGGTTGCAGCGCAGTGTTCGGGTTGTGATGTCGCGCGAAGATGTAGTGCGCTTCTCTGCAAAACGAGCACCCATCTCAGCTACTGCGCGATTTGATGGGAAACTTGTAACTATTCGAGGCACATGTGCATCGGGTGGAGAGTCTCGGCTAAGTCAGGCCGCGAAATTAGCGTCTCCTTATGGAGTCGGGATAGATGCAGTTTGGGAGACAGCGACTCTGCCAGTGTTTCGGGTTAGTAGTGCATTGCGAGCATTTGGGTTGGCAGAGACAGCGGTACTAGTCGAGGGAGCACTCACCGCCGCAGGAGCAGATCGACTCAGCCTTATTCAGGATGCTCGCTCGGCCTCAGTGCTGCTAGATAGTTGCGTGCTGGGCTTCGAGGGAGCGATTGCGGGGGCTCGCGTCAAGATCAACGCTGATACTGGGAAGCTTGAGAGGGTCGAGGTAAAGGTAGCGGCTGGCGACCCTCTAGATGATGTGGTTATGCGCTCTTACGCTGCAGGCGCCGCTCACATGGCTCTTGGTTGGGTGCTTACCGAGGGGCTAGCCGTAGACCCAGAGACAGGGGAACCCCTAGATCTCACGATTCGCTCTCTGGGAGTGATTCGAGCCAAGGACATTCCCGAGATCGAGATATCGATAGTTGATGAGGCTGGCCCACCTCTTGGGCGGTCCTCCGACGCGGTATTCGCGGCCGTTGCTGCAGCGGCCTGGGATGCGCTGCTGCTCGCAGATGGTTCACGCCCCGCAACTTTCCCGGCGAGAGAGACGCGAACCGCACGTATTCTGCGTCGGTAGTCTCGATTCAGATTCCCTAGAATCAATCTTCATCTAGCAGAATGTTCTCGAGCCAGAGTTTTAGTCAAAATTTTTAGGAGAGAAGCATGCCAGCACAGCCATTGAAGACACCGAGTGCGCCACCTGCCGCGGGTCCATATTCGCATGCGGTGCGCGCGGGCGACTGGGTTGTGCTTGCGGGTCAGATCCCGCTCGACCCCGCTACCGGTGTACTCGTCGAGGGAGATATTGCTGCCCAGGCGAACCGCGTAATTGCGAACATCGTCGCGGTTCTCGGTGATGTTGGCGGAGCACTAACCGACATCGCAAAGGCGACAGTTTTTCTAGTGGACCTCGCTGATTTTGGGGTTGTAAACGGAATCTACGCCGAGGCTTTCGGTGATCATCACCCAGCGCGCTCAACCATTCAGGTCGCTGCACTCCCAGCAGGTGCCCGTGTCGAGATTGAAGTCTGGGCTTACTTGCCAATCGAGGGTTAGGATTTACAGATGATCGGACCGCTATTAATTGTTCTAGTAATGATCTTTGCTATCCCCGTAGGGACAATGCTGGGCGGCGCTGCCTGGAGCGGCTTGATGGGGCTACTGCTCGCCGACGATGCAGACGAGCGCAATGAAGGCAAACCCTCCTGAGGCTTCGTCAATAGAACGGCTAAGTAAAGCCGTTTAGTCGTGGGGAGTAAAACGAGAGACCCCGAAGCGGTAACCCACCGATCTCACTGTGTGAATCAGGCTGGCTTGCTCCTCGCCCAACTTGGCGCGAAGTCTCCGAACATGCACATCGACAGTTCGCGCCCCTCCGTAGTACTCGTATCCCCATACGCGAGAGAGAAGCTGCTCTCTCGTGAATACCTTGCCAGGGTTTGTCGCTAGAAATTTGAGGAGCTCGTACTCCATGTATGTGAGGTCGAGCGGATTTCC
>JBAXPT010000258.1:0-2096 GCA_037132095.1 Actinomycetes bacterium | reverse complement strand
TGACTCTCGGTTACATCTCGAGAGTGAAGCACTACCGCCTCGACCGAAGGGTCATCAAGCATGTTGTGAGCGGTGGTCTCAAACCAGTGCCAAGATCCATCCGCTGCCCGGATGCGGAAGGTCGCAGGATCGAATGAGTCGCGAGCATTGCTAGTGACCTCTTCAAAAATTGCGACTGCATACTCAAGGTCATCTGGGTGGACAAGAGAGAAAATGCCGCCCTCAGGTTCTATGCCTTTAGGCCAACCAAGCAATTTCGTCCCTGCTTCGCCAGGAGACTCCCAGCTGCCGTCCCTTGATACGAGTGAGATTATTGACGGCGCATGCTCGACAATCGCGCGCAACCGCTGCTCTCCTAGCTCGGCCTTCTCTTCGGCGATCCGAAGCGCCGTAACTTCGCGCATGAAGCCAACAAAGAACTCCGCGTTATCAGGGCCTCCACGCGCAGTGGTGATAGTGAGTTCTATTGCAATAGTTACACCATCAGATCGTAGAGCTGGAAGTTCGAGTCGCTCACCGATTACTCGTTTCTCGCCAGTCTCAACATACCTGCGTAACCCCTCAATGTGAGCAACTCGTAAATGTGGTGGAACGCAGAGGTCGACAAAACGCGATCCAACGGCCTCAGCGGCGCTCCACCCAAAGGTCCGCTCGGCTGCTGTATTCCACTGGCGGATAATTCCATCGGATCCCATAACGACGACGGCATCTAAGAGAGCATCTATCCATCCGAGGTTCCCGGTTATTCGCCGCTCTGGCATAGGTGCCGGTGGGTTTGGCATTGGTGTCACTTCCGATGAGTGGTCAGGTTTGGTGCTTGGTGTTGGTGTCTGGAGGTAGTTAAAGATAGTTAAAGATTGTTTAGCCCGTCGCTGCGTCTGCTTACGGCTTTACAGGGTACATTCTCCCCAATCGCTAGCACTTAGGGAACCGCACGTAAGGAATGTCCATGGAACTTGCATTCAGTCCTTCAGAGGAGATCTTCCGCCAAGAGGTGCGGGCCTGGCTTCTTGAGAATGCCCCGTCAAATGCGATGCCATCGGGCGATACTCGCGAAGGATTTGCAGCGCATATCGATTGGGAGCGACGACTCTTCGATGCACGCCTCGCTGTGGTCTCATGGCCAGAGCAGTTCGGCGGACGCGATGCCTCTCTCTGGGAGTGGATCATTTTCGAGGAGGAGTACTACCGCGCCGGCGCTCCTCAGCGGGTTACGCAGAACGGTATTTTTCTTCTTGCCCCATCCATCTTTCAGTTTGGAACTCCCGAGCAGCAGACGCGCTTTCTCCCCAAGATGGCCTCTGGAGAAGAGACCTGGTGTCAAGGTTGGTCAGAGCCCGATGCCGGTAGTGATCTTGCAGCGGTCTCGAGTAAGGCAGTGCGCGATGAAGCAGCAGGCGGTTGGCGCCTTAGTGGGCAGAAGACATGGACAACGCGCGGCGCCTTCTGCACTCACCTTTTTGGATTATTTCGTACCGACCCAGATGCGCAGCGCCACCATGGGCTCACCTATCTGTTAGTTCCGCTCGATACGCCGGGAGTAACGGTGCGCGGGTTTGGGCGCCTTGATGGCGATGAAGGTTTCGCAGAGGTTTTCTTTGAGGATGCATTCGTCTCTGATGATTTTGTGCTCGGCGAGGTGAACTCGGGCTGGGGGGTTGCAATGGCGACCGCGGGATCCGAGCGTGGATTAACACTCAGAAGCCCAGGCCGATTTACTGCAACAGCAGACCGCCTCCTGGCGCTATGGCGCGAGCATGGCGACCCTAAGGACACGCAACTGCGCGACGCTGTGACTCAGGCATGGATTGATACTGAGGCATACAGACTTCAGACACTTGGGGTTGTTACAACCTTAAGTAAGGGTGGCCACGCTGGCCCCGAGGCGAGCATGGTCAAGATTTTTTGGTCTGAGTTGGATGTGCGCCTTCACGAGTTGGCGATGCGAATTCTTGGGCCGCGCGCAGAGGTCGCGGAGACAGCGTGGGCAAAGGGCTGGCAGTTCGCTCTATCCGGGCCGATCTATGCCGGGACTAACGAAATTCAACGCAACGTGGTCGCTGAGCGCGTGCTCGGCCTACCTAGAAAATAGAGCG
>JBAXPT010000257.1:0-2096 GCA_037132095.1 Actinomycetes bacterium | reverse complement strand
CGCAGAGAGGTAGAGATTGGATCAACCCTTGAGGTCTCAGGAACTGTGGTTGAGGTTCTGGAACGACCGGTTGCAACATGACCGCTGATTTGCGGCTTTTCTAAGGTGGTGCCCTAGTGAGTGTTCTAAATGAAATTCTTGGGACGAAGCGCGACGAGATAACAGTATTACGTTTACCTCAAACCCGCGACCTGCTTCGACGGACTGCTTTAGATGCTGAGCCACCTCGTGATTTTTTGGGCGCGCTATCCGTCCCGGACTCGCGCCTGAAAGTTATCTCGGAGTTCAAACGCAGGTCACCCTCTAAGGGTGAACTGGCCCCCAACTTGGACCCAAGCACGATGGCGGTCTGTTACGCGCAGGGCGGCGCTGCCGCTATGAGCGTGCTTACCGACCAGGTGTATTTCGGGGGATCCGTCGCAGATCTCCAGAGCGCTCGAGCAGCAATGAGCATCCCGGTGCTGCGCAAAGATTTCATTATTGACGAGGTTCAAATCTACGAGTCTCGAGCAATCGGAGCGGACGCCATTCTTCTCATTCTCGCGGCGATCGCAGAGGACTCGCTGCTGATGGATCTTCATTCTTCTGCGCAATCTCTCGGGATGGGTGTACTGGTTGAGGCACACTCCAAGGATGAAGTCGAGAGAGCGGTGGGCCTCGGTCTAGATATTATTGGAGTTAATGCTCGCAACCTCGCAGACTTCGCTGAGGATCGAGAAGGAGTAGCAGCGTTAGCTGGTCAAATTCCCTCCGGGGTCTTTGCCGTTGCAGAGAGCGCCATCCGCAGTCTCGAGGATGCAACAAAGATGGCAGAGGCAGGATTTAATGCCGTGCTGGTCGGCGAGGCCCTAGTGCGCCACCCCGACCCGGCATCGCTGGTCGCCGCTATGTCTGGGGTTTCAGTCTCTCCCCGTTAATCCTCCCGTCAATCCTTTCTTATTTTGGGCTGAAAATCAGGATATTTCCCCTTTATGAGACTCAGAGCCGGTTAGATTTTCGCGAATGTTTGTAAAGATCTGCGGAATTACCAACGAAGAGGATGCACTTCTCTCTGTCGCTATGGGTGCTGATGCCCTGGGGTTTATTTTCGCTGCGGGGAGCCCTCGATTGATGAGTAGCGAACACGTTCGCGACATCATCAAGCGAATTCCCCCTGGGATTGCGACGATCGGAGTCTTTAGAAATGAGAGACCGGAGCGTGTTGTTGAGATTGTGCAGCGATGCGGTCTATCTGGTGCTCAACTCCACGGTCACGAACCAATTACAGAGGTTCAGTGGGTAAGAGCCCGGCTCCCCTTTGTCATTCAGGCGTTTGCAGCACATGATCGAGGTATCGCAGCCGCAGCAGCAGGCCCAGCAGATGTTGTGCTGATTGACTCGCCCGCTCCAGGTACAGGGCAAGTTTTTGACTGGTCCCTAGCCGAGGGAATGCCTGGCGGAGTGCGGTTAATGCTTGCTGGCGGATTGAATCCGGAGAACATAGCGGCTGCAATTGCACAGGTAAGGCCATGGGGTGTTGATGTAGCCACTGGGGTTGAGTCTGCCCCTGGGACGAAGGACGTTCGTAAATTAAGGAGGTTCATTCTCTCAGCCAAAGAGGCTGGCGATGCTCTGCTTGCGATGCCGCAGAATGTTGAGGCGCTGCGCCCATACGACTGGAATTTAGATGGTGAGGGCAATCCTGGTCAGAGCCGGGACGCTGAGCGGCAGGGTCCGCCATCGCTCCGCATTGTCTGAACCCCGCCCCTTTGTTGTTTAACGCGTTGTCTCCCGTACCATTGGGATCAATCTTCAGTAGCAACATCTTCAGTAGCAACATTCTGCATTGCAGCACCCTTCGGCGCATTTAGGCCTCAATCAACGGGAGTATTTCGATGGCAGCACCACATAGAGGTGGCGGAGTTCACCTTGATCCGCCTGGACCAGCCCCTGAAGGACTTGGGAGGTTCGGTGAATTCGGAGGACGGTTCGTCCCGGAGACCCTCGTTGCTGCACTAGAGCAACTTGAGGCTGAGTTCCGCAAGGCTTGGTACTCGGAGGATTTCCGAGCAGAACTTGGGGGCCTACTCGCCTCGTACGCAGGGAGGCCGACACCA
>JBAXPT010000256.1:0-2116 GCA_037132095.1 Actinomycetes bacterium | reverse complement strand
GTAAACCTTGAAAATTTAGGTGCTTCGGAATGCTCGTAAAGCGCTCGAGACTGTTGTGAAGTAAGCATTCTCTCCAAGTAGAGCCGCAACTCCGTAAACAGCGAATTCGCGTCTCACGTCTTCGGGTGCATTCGCAATAACTATTTGTACGCCGCGCTCGCTTAGTTGCTCAATGAGTTCAAGCATCATCTGCCCCCCCGAATAATCAACGTCGGCAATTCCAGAAGCGTCGACAACAACGACTTTGATCGTTGCGCTGGGAATCTCGGTTAAGGCGAGTACCTCGTCACGAAATCGCTCTGCGTTTGCAAAGTAGATACTTGCCGAGAAGTGATAGACGACAACCCCCGGGCTAATCGGGACTCCATCGTGAAGTGGGACTGCGTGCAAGTGGCCATCAGCGGCGAGGGTTAGCACTGTGTCGTTAGGGCGATAACTCCGGCGCAGGTGGTCAATCACCGAGAGGATCATCGCCAGAATTACTCCCTGCTCAATCCCGACGAAGACAACCGTCAACGTTGTTATGAATGCAACAAAGAATTCGTTCCTGCGCATCCTAAAAACCTGATGAAGCCCAGCAACATCAACGAGGCCTACGCCAATCATGAATACAACACTTGCTAGAGCCGCTGTCGGCAGAGACTCAAGTGGTCTGGTGAGAGTGAGTAACACAATTACTACGACCCCTGCAGTCGATAGCATCGCTAGTTGGCTCCGGCCGCCTGCATCATCGACCATCTCTGATTTAGTTGGACTCCCATTTACAACAAAGGTTCCGGAGAGGCCCGCTGCGATGTTCGACAGACCAAGGGCAAGGAGGTCGCGGTTCTCATCAAGGCTCTCTCGATAACGGTTTGCATATGCGCTAGAAGTGCCTGCGCTCTGCGCCAATATCACCAAGAACATCGCACCGGCTACCCCCCATAGGTGTGGCATGGCCGACCATGCGCCGTGGGGAAATCCAATTTTGGGCAGTCCTGATGGGACGTCTCCAAGAAGCACAATTCCGTGTGCGGAGACGTCACTAAAGGCTCCAAGAACAATGGAAGCGACGATAGCAATCAGTGCTGCTGGAATTCTTTTGGAGATTAGGCGTGCAGCGATTACAAAACAGACGATTGTTGCTGATAACCCCGCCGTCACCCATGAGATTGAAGCCAAATCGCTCTGCACTGAAGCGACGCCGAGCATCTTGGGTAACTGCTGCCAAGCAATATGAACTCCAACTCCTGTAAGAAATCCAATCAGAACACTACGAGATAGAAAATCGGCAAGGAATCCAATCTGCAGGAGGCGACCAAGTATCAGGAACACACCGGTGATGATCGCAAGCATTCCAGCAAGCGCCACGTACTGCGATGATGCAGCCGGCGCGAGTGGCGCGAGACCCGCTGCCATGATCGCCGCTGTCGCAGAGTCGCCACCAACTACGAGATGCCTCGATGATCCGAGAAGTGCGAAGACGATTAGAGGCAAGAGAAGTGTTGCGATACCGGTCTGCACGGGCATGCCAGCGATCTGCGCGTAACCCATAACCTCGGGTATGCCGAGAGCAGCGAGGGTTAAACCGGCAACAATGTCAGTTGATGCACTACGGCGCGTCACCACTCCGATCCCCGCTGCGAAATTGCGATCAAAAACTCGACGTGCTGTAACTAGAATTTTGAACTGCTTTTTCATCGCTACCGCCCTTGAAAATGCATGTATTGAGGCTGTGACCCCGCAAAAACTCAAGATTCCGCTCGAATAGCGATCCTATTGGAAGATTCTTAGGCTTCTCTTAGGTTTATACGCCATAATTTCTCATCTTGGACCCCGATGATGATCTTGCTAGCAAATCCGCTGGCACGCGAGACACCGATAAGTAACCGAGTCACCCGACTCCCCAACCGAAGAGGTACAGAATGAGCAAGCAACCATCACCCTGGATGCGGAGAGTCGGTAGCGCCGCACTCTTCGCAACACTTGGAGCAACAATCATTGGATTCGGAGTAGCTGGAGCAGTCGACGGCGGATCGTCGAGCACTACAACTCCTTCAGCTACCTCCGCAGACGCTGGCCATCACCGCGGCGGCCAACTCAACCTCACCGACGAGCAGAAAACCTGCCTAACCGA
>JBAXPT010000255.1:0-2156 GCA_037132095.1 Actinomycetes bacterium | reverse complement strand
GATGAACCGAGGTCTTTCTGCTGAACCATGATGAGAATTGCTGCCCCCCAAGGAAGGAGCAGAGGCCCAAGGTGTCGGGGGGCTGGTAAAAACATGCGGCCGATGCGTCGAGTACCCGCACGCAGGAGTTCGCGGTTGTCCCCTAGGTATGCAGCGAAGAAGATGACGAGGAGAACCTTTGCTGCCTCACCGGGCTGGAAGTTAAGAGGCCCGACGTGAATCCAGAGACGAGCGTTATTGGCTTCGTAACCAAGGCCGGGGATGAGTGGAAGCAGTAATGCACCGGCCCCGAGGGCAAGGAAGATTGAGCGATAGCGGCGTAATGCATCAATGTTGCGTACCAATCCGAGTACTAGGCAGCAGACTCCAATGCCCACTGCAATCCAGACTGCCTGGGTGCGGGCAGTTCGCTGGCTCTCAGGGAGTACAAGATCGAGTCGCGAGATCATCACAAAGCCAAGCCCGTTGAGCATTGTCACCAATGGAAGCAGTGTCGGCTCAGCATTCGGTGCAAGAAACCTCACGCCGATATGTGCAACGAAGAAGAGGCCAGAGATAAAGGCGAGGAAGAACCAGAAGTCAGAGGGGAGTGCCGGTGCCGAGGAGAGAGCAAGTAATAGGTAGCCACCGACTGTTACAAGAATTGCGACAACTCCGAGGCCTAGCTCTGCATTTCGGCGCTGGCTAGCAAGGGGAGTTCGAACGGCGCTCACGGGGTAGGTGTAGATGTCGTAGATGTAGAGGATGTCGTCGTCGAGGTCGTGTTGTTGGTAAGCGTCGTCCGCTTCTCGAAGTCAGCCTCAAAACGTGAGACGGATTCTCTAGCCCTCTGCTCGCTTGGGAAGGAGATGTTCTCGCCGACACTCGCGCGCTGCGCTGGAGTTAGGTCACTGCGCGAGAGGTATGAGCTCGACTCAAGGGTTGGGCCCCAGCCGGCGAGTCCGTCGGGTACTCCTTGAAAGACTGCGACTCGCTGCCCTTGGAACCCAACGTAATACTGCGCACGCGCATACCAGCCAAGCACTCCAATACAGATAGCGATGATCGCAACGACAGGTAATGCAGCCAAGATCACACCACGAGAGATGCGCATGCGCCTGCGGGGCTTTGTACTTGTTTCACTCTCTAGTGCGCTCGGTGCGCCGAGTGGGGTATCGGCTCTGCTAGCAGCGGCACGCGCCTCTCTTGCTCGCACGGCAACTAGCCCGACGCCGATCTCAGGGAGCGGAGATGGCTCGGGGTCACCCTCTTCGCCAATCACATCGATAACAACAACTGTGATGTTGTCCTCGCCGCCACCCGCATTAGCGGCAGCAATAAGGGCGCGAGCCACGGCATCGGTATCTGTCTCGCGCCGCATGATTGCGCTTATCTCAGTCTCACGAACCATTCCACTCAATCCATCAGAACAGATAAGTACGCGATCACCATCCGTGAGTTCGAGCGAGATGTCATCAACCTCGATGTCGCGCTCAATTCCAAGGGCGCGAGTTATAACTGATCGTTGTGGGTGTACCGCTGCTTGTTCGAGTGTTATCTGTCCTGCGCGCACGAGTTCCTCAACGAGGCTGTGGTCATCGGTGACGCGAGCAAGGATTCCATCGCGTAATACATAGGCGCGCGAGTCGCCGACATGGCCGATACGCAGCCCTCCCTCAACCTGAATTGCAGCCGTGAGAGTCGTGCCCATTCCGCGCATCGCTGGATTCGCGTCGGCCTTCTCAAGAACAGCAGTATTCGCTTGTATTACAGCCTCTGTGATGAGTGAACCACCTGCAACGCCAGCACGCAGTGCCTCAATGGCGACAGCGCTAGCAATCTCACCGGCCTCGTGCCCACCCATGCCATCGGCGACGGCGAAGATTCCTAGTCGCTCATCGTGTAGGTAGTTATCTTCGTTACCCTCGCGCACCATCCCCACATCGGATAGGCCCGTAGCGACGAGTCTCATCTCTGTACCTCTAGAACCGTTCCGCCGAGAGCGATGCGGTCACCGCGCGCAAGAGGCTGTGCTCCAGTTATCAGTGACTCGTTGATGCTCGTGCCATTGGTTGAGCCTGCATCTTCGGCAAATAGTTTGCCGTCAGCGATAAATAGGCGAACATGAATACTCGAGATGAAGTTGTCATCAATCGGGATAGTGCAACCTGGTGCGC
>JBAXPT010000254.1:0-2179 GCA_037132095.1 Actinomycetes bacterium | reverse complement strand
CCCAGATATGCAGGGATCAGTAAGAATTCAAATGAAGGCCACACCCGATCAGATCTGGGCACTCGTCTCAGATGTAACCAAGATTGGCCTATACAGCCCTGAGACCTTCGAGGCCGAGTGGCTCGATGGAGCAACAGGCCCGGCTGTAGATGTGCGCTTTCGCGGGCACGTCAAGCGCAATGGACGCGGCCCCACCTACTGGGCCAACTGCTACATCACAGAGTGCGAGCCGGGAAGCATCTTTGAGTTTGGCGTAGGAGAGCCCGGTAAAGCCCTCAACACTTGGCGCTACGAGATCACACCCACCGATGCAGGCTCAGAGGTAACAGAGTCTTTTCAACTGACTCAAACCGCTGCCATGCGCGTCTACTGGGCATTACTCGGTTGGGCAAGAGGCAAGACGAATGAGCGCGGAATGCTCCAGACACTTGAGCGCATCAAGGCAGAGGTAGAGGCACCAAGCGCTTAACAGCACTGCACCAAGTACTAGATCCGACCAGGAGCTTCGCCGACGGTCGGGAGAGTCTCGCTCTCCTTTTTGCACCAGCCATCGAACTCAGACTCGAGATCAACATCAGCGTTGTTTGCCTGAACCGCGTCGAGCCACTCCAAGAGAGAGATCTCTAGTTTCTCAAGCAACCCGCCAGTATCGAGACCACGCTTAACCAACTCTTCAGTGACTCTGCGGTAGTACCAGAGCTGACCACGGCGCCGAGACTCTGGTTTAAAACGAAGGAATAAGGCGTCTCCTTTATTCGCGTAGTCATTGCGACACCGCTCAACATTGTCGAGTTTGTCGGCAGCGCAGACAATTACATACTCAGGTGGTGCCGATGCAATGTGATTGATGTACCTCACCTTGCGCGGGATCCAATCTTCTTTAGGCTCGCCTTTAGCTACCCATGAATCCGTGCATGCCTCAACGATCGCGGAGACCGTCTCGCCCCAAAACTTCCGGATCTCCACAAGAACGGCAACCCCGCCTTTATCCTCGACAGCATCATGGAGCCAAGCCGCAGCAACCTGCTCATCGGATCCGCCATGGACTACAACCGAGGCAGCGACACCCTCTAGGTGCTCAATATACGGAACCGGCCGGAGGCCCTTTGTGAAGGTGCCAGCGAAGAGCAGGCGAGCTGCACCCTCAGCTTTAGTTTGGAGATCGGTCTCAAATGAATTGTTCGTAGTAATACCTCCTGCCCGGTGCATCGCGTGGTCAAGGCGAGTAAGGCCAAACCAAACGCTGCACTGTGAATCGGAGAGGGACCCCTCCGACAATCAAGAGAATACAGAGGGGGTGGGACACGTTGCGTTGCGGTTAGTTGCCGACCAGTTTCTCAAGAGCCTCTGAGAATCGAGCTCCGCCGATTGATCCTGCGAGGTCTAGCTCCTCAATATCTGCGAGGTCCGTTTCACTTAGCTCAACAGCAAGGGAGTCAGCATTCTCAATGAGGCGAGAGACACGTCGGGTCCCTGGGATCGGCACCAGATGCGGCCCCTGTGCGAGAACCCATGCAAGAGCGAGTTGGCCAGCAGTACATCCTTTAGCCAACGCCAACGCCGCGAAACGATCCGCTAAGACACGGTTGGCCTCGAAATTCTCCTCACTAAATCTCGGCATTGATTTTCTAAAGTCTCCATCACCTAATGGATCCTTTGACGCGGTGAGCAATCCACGCCCGAGAGGGCTAAACGGAACGAACCCAATCCCAAGTTCGTCGAGGGTGCCGAGAAGTTCATCCTCTGGCCAACGCGTAACCAACGAGTACTCACTCTGGATCGCCGTAATCGGATGCACTGCGTGGGCGCGCCTAATGGTTGCAGGTGCCGCCTCGGATAAACCTAAGTATCGGATCTTCCCTAATGCAACTAGCTCCGACATCGCACCGACGGTCTCTTCGATCGGAACAGATGTATCGACGCGGTGCGCATAGTAAAGGTCAATGACGTCAACACCGAGCCGCAGTAACGATGCGTCACACGCCTCATGTACATATGCAGCGTCACCGCGGATTGAGGGAGCAGGGGCACCTGGGAGAGCAGTAAAACCAAACTTTGTAGCGATTGTTACCTCATCGCGCACCGAGGCAAGGGCAGCTCCTACAAGAGTCTCATTGTGGCCAAGTCCGTAGACATCGGCCGTGTCAAAGAATGTGATCCCAGAGTCGAGTGCAGCTTG
>JBAXPT010000253.1:0-2202 GCA_037132095.1 Actinomycetes bacterium | reverse complement strand
TGGTAGATGTCGTCACCCTCCCACTCGGTCTCAATCTCGCATTGGTGGATGTGGGTATACGCACCGTCCTCGTATACGACCCCACCCATGCGCACTCCGCCATCGGCAGATGCGATGTAGGAGATCATGAAGCCGGCGTCGTCACCGAAGTTCATCGTTAACCAGCGGTAGTAATAAGGGGCTTGCCAGTAGCGAGGGCCCCAAGAATGGTCGCGCAGTCCGTAACCGTCGATCTCCCACTCTTCATCGCCGACGCGAATCGATCCGCGTGCGCCGACGTGCTGCTCGTAGTGTCCGCGTGCGAAACCACCGGAGAGATCCTCTGTGAGTGCAGTGCCGTCGTCGTTGACGGGCTCGCCTCCCATCATTGGAGAGAGGCCGCGGTAATCAAGTGTTGCCTCAACCTCTGTCCACGGGCTCTCTGTAAAAGCGCGTCGTGGATTAGCCATGACAAGCGGATCATCTAGGAGCACGGCGCGCCCCGAGTAGGTGACCTTGAGAGACTCAAAGGGTTTGACGACATCGAATCGCATCCCTGCTGCATCGAAGGCATCGTTGGTCGTGATCTTGGGTCGGTCAAACATGAATGCAACTCGCCCATCGGGGAGATAAAGGCAGGTGGTCATCTCCGCGTAGCCCTCATTGGCTCGGTTGCCGAGGCGGAAGAATCCCCCCATCTGGGCTTTTGGATCGTAGACATTGAAGTACATGCTCTCGTTGAAGTTTGTGGCTTCCTCAAGGGAATGCATGTACTCGTCGGCGTGGTCAAGGCGTATGCGCATGGCCCTATCTTGGGCCGGGCTTGACGTGGGGCGCAACCCGGTGATGAGGTAGGGGTCTATGACAACAGAACCCACCCTCTTAGCGTCCGGTCTTGGCTTCCCAGAAGGGCCGGTCTGGATGCCAGATGGCACTCTCTTATTCGTCGAATTGCAGAACAAGAGGGTGAGTCGACTCCATCCAGACGGGCGCCTCGAGGTAGTCGCAACCCCAGGTGGAAGCCCGAATGGGTTGGCGATTGGGCCAGATGGTGCTGCTTATGTCTGCAACAGCGGTGGCTGGGAGTTCCATGAGTTGATGGGGCTCACAATTACCGGAATGCTTCAACCCTCGGACTACTCGGGAGGGCGCATTGAGCGCATCGACCTTGAGACCGGAGACGTAACAGTTCTCTTCACAGAGTGCGACGGCAATCCTCTTATGGGCCCGAACGATCTTGTCTTCGATGCTGACGGCATGATGTGGTTTACCGATCACGGCAAGATTCGTGCACGTGAGCGCGATCACGGTGGCGTCTATTACGCGTCACCCGATGGTTCGTCTATCAAAGAAGTTATCTATCCACTTGAGTCACCAAACGGAATCGGCATTTCTCCAGAGGGCGACACCGTATATGTCGCAGAGACGCATACCGGTCGAGTGTTGTCATGGCCGATCGAGGGGCCGGGTGTTGTCGGGCGCCCAAATCCGATAGGGCATGGAGGAATGGTCCTTGCAGGTTTAGCGGGTCATCAGCTTCTCGACTCGCTCGCAATCGACTCCGCAGGCAATGTCGTAGTTGCGACAATTATCAACGGCGGCCTAACGGTGGTCTCTCCAGATGGAGCGAGCATTGAGCATGTTGCACTCCCAGACCTTCTCGTAACAAACGTCTGCTTTGGTGGAGAGGATCTGCGCACTGCATATGTAACCTGCTCTGGTACTGGAACCATTTATTCGCTTCCATGGCCAAGACCAGGTCTGCGTCTTAATTTCTAAGAGGTCAACGCATCTCTGCCTTTAGGCCGGAGTGCAGCTCACTAATCACTACTAAAACGAAATTGGAGAGAGCATGTCTGGACCATTAACCGGTGTGAGGATCATTGAACTTGCAGGGATCGGACCAGGGCCGTTTGCAGCGATGATGCTCGCAGATATGGGTGCAGACATCATCCGCGTTGAGCGTGCAGGCTCCGTGCGCGAGACGCTCCCTGAGAATATTCCGTTCGACCTTTTGATCCGAGGCCGTCGATCAATTGGTGTGGATCTCAAGAGCCCAGAAGGCATAGAGGTTGTCATGCGTCTGGTTGAGTCCGCGGATGCTTTGATCGAGGGGTTCCGCCCTGGAGTTACAGAGCGACTTGGGCTTGGGCCTGATGATTGCCTTGCTCGTAACCCGCGACTTGTTTATGGGCGCATGACCGGATGGGGTCAAGAGGGTCC
>JBAXPT010000252.1:0-2212 GCA_037132095.1 Actinomycetes bacterium | reverse complement strand
GTTGCCGCCAAGGTACTCAGCCCAACGGCACGCCCAGCGAAGGTAATGCAGAGAGTGCGCAGGATCGCTCGATCAATTTTGTCGAGGCCTAGTTCGTCTACCTCGAATAGTGCCAGAGCATCGCAGGCAACGCCTTTATCGACGCGCCCATCCGCTCTAACTTCTGCGTAATCTCGGACTCTCTTCAATAACCGATTGGCTATGCGAGGCGTACCGCGCGACCTCCGAGCAATCTCGACGGCGCCCTCGCTATCAATTGGCACCCCCAAGATGCGCGCAGCACGCTCAACTATTGCGATCAAATCTGAGGTCTCGTAGTAATCAAGTCGCCCTACAAAGCCAAAACGATCTCGCAGTGGGCCGGTGACGAGCCCGGTGCGAGTCGTCGCTCCGACGAGGGTAAAGCGTGGAAGGTCGAGTCGGATAGAGCGCGCACTTGGGCCCTTTCCGATCACGATATCGAGTTGAAAATCCTCCATTGCCGGATAGAGCACCTCCTCCACAGCACGTGGCAATCGGTGAATCTCGTCGACGAATAAGACCTCACCGTCCTCTAAATTTGTGAGAATGGCGGCTACGTCTCCGGCGCGCTCGAGTGCTGGACCGCTAGTAATTCGCAGCGTTACACCCATCTCTGCGGCAATGATCCCAGCGAGGCTTGTTTTCCCGAGACCGGGAGGCCCAGCGAAGAGAATGTGATCTGCGGCCTGCCCGCGCCCCTTGGCAGCATCGAGCAGAATCTGTAGATGCTCTTTGAGGCGCGCCTGACCCACAAACTCATCGAGGCGTCGGGGCCTTAGGGTTGTCTCCTCGGCAGCCTCTACGGCCTCAGCGCCTGGGCGCAGCAACTCCTCTCTCATGCGCGTACCGCCAGTCTTCTAAGTGCTTGTCGAAGTTGATCCTCGACAGAGGCATCTGGGGAAATATCGCTTAACGCCGATCGAATCTCCTCGATCGAGTATCCAAGTTCGGCGAGTGCAGCACGCGCCTCAATGCGGTCTCCTACACCGACGCCATCGACGAGGTCTAGGTCTGCATCCGGGAGCTCTAAACGCGATACGAGGTCAACAAGGAGTCTCTGCGCAGTGCGCTTCCCAACACCTGGCACCAGACAGAGAGCATCTAGGTCCGACTCGGCGACTGCCCTGCGGAGTGAGTTCGGCGAGTGAGCAGAGAGCATCGCTAAAGCAAGTTTTGGGCCGACTCCGGTTGTCCCTAAGAGAACCTCAAATGTGTCACGTTCATCGCGCGTGGCGAACCCGTATAAGACCATTGCGTCTTCTCTAACATGCAGGTGCGTAACTAGAAATGTAAGTGAGCCAGGCTCGGCGAGTGCCAAGGTGCCCGTCGGTACCAAGACTCGATAGCCAACTCCCCCTACTTCAACTAGCACCTCGCCACTTGGAGTTCGCTCAAGCACAGTGCCGCGAACCGATCCAATCATGCGACCACGCTTCCTCTACCATTTGTGCGCCCTGAGTCGCGCTCTAACGCGCGCTGCACCGCTTTTTCAAGGGAAGATGGCGAACCGGTACTCTCGCCTGTCTGCTCCCTGATACGCCCTGACCAACCATGCGTCAAGGCCAACGCGAGTGCATCTGCGGCATCGGGTGGTCGCGGTATCTCCCCAAGCCCAAGCAGCCGCGTAACCATTGTTTGAACAGCGGCTTTGTCAGCAGCCCCGTCTCCGCATACTGCGAGCTTCACTTCGTTGGGGCTGTACTCAACTACAGGTACACGGTGGCGCGCCGCTGCGACTAGTGCCAAACCATTTGCCTGCCCAACTGACATTGCAGTGCGAGCGTTGTTGGAGAAGAGAACTCGCTCGACAGCCATTCCAGATGGCTTGTATTCGGCGACCAACGCATCTAGTTCTGTCGCAATCGAGAGCAGCCTCTCCGGCATTGGATCAGAGGGCGATGTTGTGATGACTCCGTATGCAACTGCGGCGAATCGACCTCCGCTCAAACGAGTGACGACTCCATAACCACAGCGCGAGACCCCAGGGTCAATACCGATGATTGGGCCTTGCGGATCGAACATGGGTTCGATCCTAGGCTGATCAGGGCCTTCATTCGGGGACAGGGAGGAGCAATTATCAAAGAACACGGCGATTGAGCCTAGGCAGCTTCAACTCTTAGGCAGTTCTAGGGCCCGCCAAACGTGGCCCCGATCAGTCGATCTTGGATAATTCAGCGGTGAGCGTCTCTGC
>JBAXPT010000251.1:0-2214 GCA_037132095.1 Actinomycetes bacterium | reverse complement strand
CTGTGCAGAGTCCCCAGATCGGATCGAGGTTTGCTCTAGTTGTTCGCAGTATCTCAAGGCGATCTGATTTGGCCTTCGGAAGTGTGCGCTCATGAGGGAGGACCTCCCCGGTGCCGATGTGCTCAGGGAGACTCAGTGCCCCGAGTACGCCAGTAGTGGTGCGTGAGACGCCATGTCGCTCGGTGAAACTCATTCGATAGACGTAGAAGGCAGGGGTGTCATCGAGTGTTAGTACCGCGTTTGCGCTCCAATCGGAGAGAAGTCGCGCGGCGACGGAGTATGGGTTGGGGTCCCCGGCATCGCCCTCGGGAAGGATTAGCCGAACAGCGTTGTACTGGTCCCGTGCCGCTAGAGCCCTGTGCTGATCTGGATCAATTACGTCATATGGAGGTGCTGTTTTTGAATCGAGTACTCCGCCGCCTGTATATCGGAGGCCGCGGAAGGGGAGAAATTCGGGCACGGTTTTTGATTCCTAGTGAGAGGGATTAATTGTTGTCGCTCGAATCATCGCACACTGCAATCGCTAGGCCCGTCACCCAGCAATGGGTCGCTCAGGAACGATTGGGGGTGGTTTTAGGTGCGAACGCAGAATGAGCGCTACGAACGCGCCGAAAACGAATCCTCCGACATGGGCAGCCCAAGCAACCCCACTATTCGGATCAATCGCAAACTGCATTAGGAACCACAGCCCGAGTACTACAGCTGCAGGTATGTAGACGACGAGAATTACAAACATCGGCCACCAGGTCAGGATGCGAGCGCGTGGGAATAATACTAAGTATGCCCCCATCACTCCAGCGATCGCACCTGACGCTCCAACGATCGGGATTGTCGAGCCGGGATCAATAAGCACTTGTGCAAATGTCGCCGCTACCCCCGCTGCAGCGAAGAATGCCAGAAAGCCAACTTTGCCGAAGCGCTCCTCAATATTGTTTCCGAATACCCATAGGAAGAGCATGTTCCCTAATAGATGCAGCCAAGAGCCGTGTAGAAAAATCGATGCAAGCATCGATAGCCAGATGTTCTTGGCGCTAGCAAAAGGCCTCTCTCCGTAGGTCTCTCCCTCTATCGTGACTCGAGAGCGGCCGCACTCACCGCTAACCAATTCAGCCTCGCTCAACGGCGCCTGGTCTCGAATCTCGCATGGAATCACAGCATGCTCGTAACTAAAGACAAAGTCGCTGCTCCCACCGTGGGGCTGGATTAGGGCGAATACGAAGATATTGATGGCGATTAGAAGAATCGTCAAAAAGGGGATCTGGCCGGTCGGATTGTCGTCGTGCAATGGAATAGCCACTGCAGAGGAGAGTAATCCGCCTGCGGGACAAGAACATCCGGCGATCGGGGGCTCGGGTAGGCTCTACAGAGCAGGTTGGGGGCATTAGGTTTGGCGAAAATCAAGCCCAATCCAGTGCTTTCAGGGTATCTAGAGAGATATAAAGCAAGACGCAGCAGCAACTACAGGAGGATCCAAGTGGCACAACGACCTGATCTAACGCGTTTTATCGATGCAGGTGCAGGGTTCGTCTCTTTGACGCGTGGACAGGCAACGGCGAGTGCCCGCGATCTGGTGTCACAGGGGCTCCTTGCTCAGAACCAGGTACAGGCCTTCGTCGACGGGATACTTGAGGAGAGTCGCCGTCGGCGCGACTCCGCCATCTCAACGGTGCGTACCGAGGTAGGGCGTCAGGTCAAGTTGCTTGGGCTCATCACAAAGGAAGACCTAGCGGATGCAGAGCGACGCCTGCGTAAAGAGTTGGGCTCCAAATCGGCGAGCAAAGCCTCAGGGGCTAAGAAGACGCCAGTAAAGAAGACGCCAGTAAAGAAGGCAACAGTAAAGAAGGCAACAGTAAAGAAGACCCAAGTTAAGAAGATTGCGGCTAAGAAGGAGCCAGTCAAGAGGACGACTGCGAAGAGGGGTGCATGAGTCGACTCCAGCCGTGATTGCTCCGCTCCTGCCGATCATGCCGGTCAGGCCTTTATTTTTTAGCAGCCTCGAACCCAACCCATTCATAGGATCACCAATGCGACGTCGCCTAGATGCAGAGCTCGTTCGGAGGGGACTCTCTCCGAGCCGAGCGCGCGCTGTTGAGTCCATTGAGGCAGGCCAGGTGACCGTTGGAGGCGCACCTGCCAACTCGGCTTCACGGCAAGTAGGGAGCGATGAGCCCATTTTTGTCGAGTCGCCCCCCGCCCGATTTGTCTCTCGTGGCG
>JBAXPT010000250.1:0-2221 GCA_037132095.1 Actinomycetes bacterium | reverse complement strand
GATTAAAGCCAGGTGCAGTGACATTTGAAGTCACAGGGGATGACGCCAAGATATCGGGTGGGCCAGCACAGGTAAGCGTCCGTCTACTGCCGGCTGACGATTTTCCAAAGGTTGGTTCGCCAGAAGGAACAAGCGTAAGCGTCGAGGCTGGGCCTTTCGCAGAGGCACTGCGTCAGGTAATTCCTGCAGCATCTAAAGATGATGCCCGACCGATACTCACAGGCGTTCTTCTAGCTGCCACCGCAACTGGGCTTCGCTTAGTAGCGACAGACTCCTATCGCCTAGCCGTGCGCGATCTGCCAGGAGTTGGGCTTCTTACCGAGGGCCAGAAAGTGCTGGTCTCTGCAAAGGGACTCAACGAGGTACAGCGGGTATTCGGCACTGGATCTATCACCGTCACTCTCGGCGAGCGCGAGGTCGCTTTTGCCTCCGAGGATCGTTCAGTAGTGACCCGTCTCATCGATGGAGACTTCCCGAACTATGAGCAGCTGATCCCAGATGGTTATCCAAACCGTCTAATCGTCGCTAAGGACGCACTCGAGGAGGCAGCACGACTCATGCAGATTGTTGGTGAAGGGCGCGACTCCACACCTGTTCGCCTCACGATGAGCAGCGAGGGTCTTGAGTTATCCGCAAGCGCACAAGAGCGAGCAGATGCGAAGGAGACCATTGAGGCAAAGTTTGAAGGAACAGATATGAGTGTCGCCTTCAATCCGCAGTTCTTACTCGATGGACTCGCAGCGATAGGTGGCGAGGAAGCACTCCTCGAGACCGTAGATCCGCTTAAGCCTGCGACTCTTCGCTCGACATCAGAGACCGGCGGAGACTTCCTCTACCTGTTGATGCCGGTGCGGATCTCCTAATCACTCGACGTGCGTCTTGCCCGTTTATGGCTCACTAACTTTCGGTGCTACGAGTCACTTGATCTAACCCTGCCTTCGGGCTGCACTGTAATTACAGGTGCCAATGGACAGGGAAAAACAAGCCTCCTTGAGGCTATTGACTGGATCGCCACGGGAAGATCATTTAGGGGTGTAGCCGATAGTGCGTTAGCTCGTGCTGGTTCTGATACCGCCATTGTTCGCGTCGATGCAATGCGCGGTTCTGGAGTTGTACGTGTTGAGGCCGAGATCCGCGCAAGTGGTCGAAACCGAATACTTGTTAACGGTCAGCCATTAGCGAAGCGAAGAGATCTAGGCGACTCGGTGCGCGCAACTATTTTCTCTCCAGACGATCTTGAGTTAATCAAGGGCGGGCCAGCACAACGCCGCGGATTCATTGACGATTTACTCTCGCAGAGCGCGCCGCGTTATGAAGTTGTTAGATCTGATTACGATCGTGTTCTTAGGCAGCGAAACGCTCTCCTCAAAGGCGGAGTTCGCGACACAGATGCGCGCACAACGCTTGAGGTATTTGATACCCAACTGGCACAAACTGGGTCTCAGTTAATTCGTGCACGACTCCGCCTAACCGATCGCCTTCTCCCAGCGATTTCTCAGGCATATGCAGACTTGGCTCGTGAAGAGCCTGCAGTGCGGGCGCGCTACGAGGTCGAGTGGAGCCAATCAACCCTCACCGATGACGCCAAGGAGATCGAGGAGGAGATCCTCAGATCACTAATAGTTATGCAGTCTAAAGAGATAGAACGCGGGGTAACCCTTGTAGGCCCGCACAGGGACGACTGGAGAATCGAACTACACGGACTCGAGGCTCGCTCTACGGCATCTCAGGGGGAGCAGAGAAGTCTGGCGCTAGCCCTGCGTTTAGGCGGCCACAGGGTAGTTACAGAGGTTCTAGGAGAGGAGCCTTTGCTGCTGCTCGATGACGTGTTCAGCGAACTAGACCCTGCGCGTTCGGAGGCATTGGTGGCCAATCTCCCCAAAGGCCAGACTCTCCTCACGACTGCAAGCCTTCTCCCAGATGGAGTGAGGGCAGATCGATGGCTCCGGGTTGACTCAGGGAGGGTGAGCGAGGTTGAGTGACGAGAACACGAGAGGCAGGGGGAGGAGTCGTGAGCCCCAGAGCGTCTCCGATGTTCTAGGTGCAGTGGGGCGCGATCTCGGGGCTGATGATCCACGCAAGATCGGCGCGATTAGTGATTCGTGGAGTGAGATTCTCGGCGAGGAGTTAAGCGAGCATGTTCAATTCGTATCGCTTCGAGAATGCGTGCTTGTTCTAGGGGCAACACAACCTGAGTGGGCATCGCGTGCGCGGTTCGAGG
>JBAXPT010000249.1:0-2221 GCA_037132095.1 Actinomycetes bacterium | reverse complement strand
ATTAAGCGCTCGAAGGGTTGGGAGTCTGGGCTCTCAAGCCTTGAGTTCTAACGCTTAACTTCTAAGTAGCTGATTTTTCTGGTTAGGCAAGCGGTGCGTAATAAGCCACCGTCGGATCGGGCTCAACTGTCGGCGTCTCCTCAATCATTGAGAGCAACTCGTATAGGTCAAGGCTGTCACGAGGGACGCTCCAGTCAAGTTCGTGCTCAACCCCCGCTATACGCGCGAACGGCAGCAAGAACGAGAAATAAACATATGCGCCTGCATCAATCTTCTCCTTGCGCGTCATGCCTGCAATCATTCGATAGAGAGAACGCTGCGCACTTAGGACTGATTTTGTAAGTGGGGCTAGATCTGCGATGCCGAGTACCTGCCATCCTCCGTTGGAGGGGTCGATCAAGGCAATGGCCTCAACGTTCTCCATGTAATCCGATGGATTGGTTGTAGAGGTACCCCAGTCGTTGCAGGTCACCTCTACATCGCGCATGATGAAACCAACCGTGAGATTGGAGTACGGAAGATCGCCGCAGATCTCAGCGCTCCATGGGAAGTGCCCAACGCCCATCTCGTTAAAGTCGCGCACGAGCATGACACGACCATCGGGGAGTTGGTACGGGCCCGTGTCTTGGTACCCAGCACGCGTATCAAAGTAGAGAAGAAACAGGAACGATGTAAGTGATGCATTAGCCCTAGCGATTAAGGGTCTATCTTCATCGGTGACGGGGATAGCTGCATCCATCAACGCTGTGATTATCTCTGGTCCATAAGCGGGGACGGTGAGCCCGGTGTCCCAGGCTTGACGCGTGCCGTCGCCTCGAAATGCTTTAGCAGCAGGATTCCAGAAATCAAAAACGGTTGCAAGCGTCTCTAAATCTTGCTCTGGTGTGAGCATCCCTATTGGGCCGAGCACCTGACGCGCGACGAGTGGCAGATTAGAGATTGACCAGAGGTGCACTGCATCAATCTGATTGCCGGGGACTCGACCTGTGGCACCAATCTCTGCTGGGTCCATAGCGGCAGCGATAGCGCGCATCATCTCCGGATATCGGCGGTAACACTCAATGCATGCAACGAGAATGTATGGGGTCACAGGGATGAGCGCTGAGGCAAGAGCGGTTCGCTCCGCTGTCATGGCTTGAGAAATTCTCCCGTGATAATCAATGTCTTGCTGAACTCGCGTAGACACTGGATTGTTCCCTGGACTTATTCCTACGTCGCTCACTTGAGCCCCGTAACGATTCCGATTGTCTCGCTGCAGTTGACCTCGACCATATCCCCATCGGCAGGCATCGGATCGAGAGTTGTAGCCATAATGCAGGGCACTCGATACTCGCGACTCACGATTCCAATGTGACTCATGGGTGTACCAGAGAAGCAGACAACGGCGGTTAGCTCATCGAATATCGGGGCGAGAAAGGTTGCGCCTGCATCCTTGACCCCGGCGATAACGCCCTCAGCAGATTCGTCCATCAAGGAGAGGACGTCGTCAGGCGTATTGAGCATGCGCCAAACACCTGTTACTGGTGGGTTTGTGAATACCGTGGTTCCTGATCCGAGGACTGCACTCATCTGTTGCCTGTCTCCTAAGTTGAATTCGGGCTGACACTTAGCCCGCCGGCATGCGAGCCTACCGGTGCAGAGGTCGCCACGTTGCGGGTCTCACGAGCGATCTAGGAGGCATCTCGGAGGATACCTAGGAGGAGAGATGTAACCGTCTCTGTGCCTGAGCACCGGTATCATCAAAGATCTTGGTTGAGAATGTCTTACTCCATACCCTCCGCCTAGTTGGCTCCTATCCGGATACCGCCGACTCCGAGAGCGACGCAATCGTTGAAAGCGGATATGCCCTGCGCCGCAAAGATCGCCTAATCCTCACGCCATCTGGTCGAGTCGCTGCAGAGGAGTCGGCTCGCCTGCCTGTTGGTGGCGAGGATGAAACAGCGGCACAGCGCGTGTATGAAGGATTTCTCCCCCTAAACGTCCAGATTCTCAGGGCTTGTACCGAGTGGCAGGTGCACCCGGGCGGTGCCGCTAATGACCATAGCGACCCCGTCTACGACTGGTCTGTTATTGATCGAGTAGTGGCGATTGTTGAGAGAGTTGAGGTACCGGTCTCGCGCCTTGGGCGCAGGGTCGAGCGGTTTAGTGGTTATAAGAAACGCATGAGCGATGCCTTGAAGCGCGTTGAGAACGGCGAACACGACTGGTTGGTATCCCCGCG
>JBAXPT010000248.1:0-2252 GCA_037132095.1 Actinomycetes bacterium | reverse complement strand
GGAGTGCTGCACGGCCGGTGCGCTCAGTCTCGCTTGATGGAAACACGTTGGTGATCAACGGGACCCCTGCGTTGGTCCTGCCTTTTGCTCCATCCCGCTGGTTTGTCTCGAATGCTGGTGAGCAGTCAGCGATAGATGCGGTAGTAGAGGGGATTGCTAAGACCGGGCCGTTCCCCGCTTGTGAAGACTCCAATGGGCTAGAGGTAGTAATCATGTATCCCCTCGCTCACACAGCACGCATGCGGATTGCTCTTGCACTTGGTGATGAATGGCCTGACGGAGTCGCGCTAGCTGAGTTGCCCAGCGCAGACGACGCTGCTCGAGGTTGGCTTGCGTTGCTAGACCGCGCGACACGTGTTGTGCTCCCGGACCAACGCTTAATGGATCGCGTGATGCTCTCGCGTTCTCAAGTTCTATTGAATGCAGACGGTGGACCTATTGAGGTAGCGGCACTTGAGGACTGGGGTTTCGATTCTGAGGCTGAGTACGCGTGGCACGGCTTAAAACTTAGGGACAGACGCAAGGCTCGCCGGCGACCTGCAGGTGCAGGGGTTGCAGCCAATATCAAGACTCCGGATGGAGCGCTCCTGGTTGTGCCGTCATGGCCGAGTGCGCCTTCAGAGTTCTTGGTTGCACTGCGCCAAGGTCTTGTATGCGATACCGATGGCGGAGTAGCGCTATTGAGTGTCTTCCCATCGGAGTGGTACGGGCAGCCTGTAGAGGTACACGCAGCCCCAACCCGTCACGGCCTTGTCTCTTTTGCACTGCGCTGGCACGGCTTGCGCCCTGCTTTGCTTTGGGAAGTAAGCAGTGCTGCGGAGGGATTGGTTGTAACCGCACCTGGTCTTGACTCTCAGTGGTCAAGTAGGGAATTAAGTGGGGATGCTTTGCTATCCGAGCCGCTTAATCCGCCAATCGCAGAGTAACAATCTCGTTCGGCCGGAGTGCGAGTGTGCCGGTGAATGGAGCAAGCGCCTCCCCGATTAGATCTATGACCTCGCCTTGTGCTGGCCTCTCGCCTACGGATACCTCTAGCAAAGCCTCGGTCTTAAGTGGGTTGAAGGCTCGAAGTATCAAGGCTCCACTCTCTCGTCTAAGGGTGGATACGACTGCACCTGTAACTTGCAGAGCGCTTCCTTTTGCCTCGCGGTCTGCTGATGCCGAACCAGTTGCACTTGTGGTCTCGAGAGGAACTAGGAACCTATCTGCAACGCCATTCAAATCTGCGTCGACCCAATCTCCGGGGTGCGCAACTACGCAGTACTGCATTTGAAGGCGTCTCTGTAGCTGTGCTCCTTCAACCGGTAATAGGGGTCCTGCTGGATTTGGCCGAAGTTTCATCTCTGAACGAGATAAGTAACCAACCGATCGAAGCAGCGTGAGCGCCAACTCGGTGCCTTCGTCTACAACCTCGTACTCAAGAAGCCCATCGTGGACAAGCCCGAGGCCCTGTGTGCCGTCTGAGCAGTCGACAAATCTCCGAGAGACCCATGTTGGGAGCGCATACTCATGTGCTCCACCTTCAGTCTCGAGACCTCGCTCAACGACTGCAAATGCACAGTCGGCGCTCGAGCCATTGACTCTTTTAGGCAGTGGGAAGTGGGCCCGTACTCTGTGGTCTCTGGAACGGTTCTCGATTTCGTGAGTGACTCGTAAAAATCTCTCACCGACTCGTAGTTCGAGGGTTGTAATTACCGTGTGTTGAGCAAGGGATGTAGAGCGCTCACTGCAAGAGCGTTCATCGCCGATTGCATGTGTGGGCCATAGGTAATCAGCCTCAATGATGCAGCGTGCGAAGACTGGGCCAGTCTCCTCTACGCGGACTCGAACAGAGATGGGGGAGTCAACTATTTGGTCAGAGGCAGGTGGTGAGTAGTTATAAGTATCTCCGCCGTCTCCGCCCTCGACTATGCGCCCAAGCCCGGAGATAACAATGCTCTCTTCACCGGCTGCTGCAACCGTAGTAATTGAGTAAGTCGCATCTCTTGGATCAACAGATACTGCGAGGAATTCGTTACTTATAGATGGGGAGGTAGATGTTTCTGAGCCCCCGAGCATGGTGCCCGGGCCAGGCCCCTCGACCGCCTCGAAGGCGCTCCATCCATACCCTGGGATATCGACAGCGTTGAATGCCACTACTTGCGCAGGGGCTCGAAGCACGCGTAGGTGAAAGGTTTGGTGGGTTCTCGAGAGAGCGAAGACTTGATCGCGTAGATCCTCGAGGTCGAGACCCTTCCCCATCGCAGCTGCTG
>JBAXPT010000247.1:0-2257 GCA_037132095.1 Actinomycetes bacterium | reverse complement strand
GCGCTCGGCGCTCTGCCTCGAGCTTTAAAACTGTGTCGTCAATGTTGTCAAGGGCACGGGCCTCAAGATCAATCTGTTCGTGCTCCTGCGCGAAGTACCCAAGACTGACATTCGGGCCAAGCTTCACCGTGCCGCCCGATGGAATCTGCACCCCGGCGAGACAACGCAGAAGACTTGACTTACCTGCTCCGTTTCGCCCCACTACTGCGATCCTGTCGCCGCGATGCGCATTCATAGCGATGCGCTTTAGAACGGTTTTTACTCCATACTGCACGCCTACGCCATCTACCTCTAGAGGAGTAGCTCCTGAGCGAGCGGGTGTGGGCAGCTTCAGGCGAACCGCCTTCTCAACACGGTGGACCTCAGTACGATTCTTTTGAATCCTCTCAACACGCTTGTCCAAGGCCTTAGCGGTCTTAGCTCGCTTCTCAGTCTGCCCGCGCATGGTATTAGCGAGAGTTGAGATTCGTTTGATCTCTCGCTCCTCCTGTACCGACGCCTTGGCACGCTGGACCTGGTCCGCTGCCAAACTCCCCGTAAAGGTCGTGTAGTTGCCCTTGTATTCGGTCAGGCGACCATCTGAGAGATGAAGCACTTTGTCAATCGCCTTGTCAAGGAGGTCAAGGTCATGACTAATTACAAGAATCGTTCCACCAAAGGATGAGAGTTCGTCCATTAGCCAACTCTTAGCGCTCATATCGAGGTGGTTGGTTGGCTCATCGAGAATCATTATTTCTGGCGTCTGGAAGAGCAGTCGAATGATGTCTACCCTTCGACGCTGACCGCCCGAGAGAGTCTCAATATCCTCGAAAAGTAAGTCTTGTCGGAGTCCTACGCCATCGGCGAGGCGCGCCATCGTTGCCTCAGCCTCGTAACCGCCAAGCGAGCCGTACTGCTCCTCGAGTTCGCTGAATAACTCAATCGCTTCTGAGGTTGGATCCTCAGCCATTGCATTTCTAGCTGCAACCAACTTCTCGTCTAATACATCTAGCCCTCGACCACTAAGGACATGCGAGAAACCTGTGGCGTCTACACCGAGTCCCTTAGCGTTTGGAACCTGAGGCAGGTACCCGACCGTCCCTTGAGTTTTTACCTCTCCGAAGGAGCGCACCTCGGGGTCGGGTTCGCCTACTAGCACTGAGATGAGAGTGGACTTTCCAGTACCGTTGCGCCCAACTAAGCCGACCTTCTCGCCAGTCGCCACAAGAAATTGGGCGTCCTTGACAAGGGCTCTATGCCCAATCTCGATAGTCATTCCGGTTCCGCTAATCATGTGGCTTCAATCTGGTTGGTAGCGGCGAATCCGGTGACATTTGGGAGATTCAAGGCGTCTACAGAGTTTGGGTCGGGGATAGATGACGCGCTTAGCGAGTCAACTCTCGACAGTCTACGGCTTCACGCCCGCTGAGGGCATCATCAGGGTCATGTTGGGAGAGCCCAATCGATCCTTTTCACCCGTAGGTCAAGCGCTCGATGCGGGTATTTCGACCCATAAATGGGCTTAAGTTCCACTACCCAGCGCGCCGATGAAGCGGTGTGACCACAACTCTGTTTTTTTATGAACTGAGACAAAGACGAGCGCTGATGAAGAAACAGGTCACAGGTACGCCCCGAAAATCCCGTCTTCGCTCGGATGAGTCTGGAATGTCTTTGATCGAGCTGGTTGTCGCAATAAGCATCTTTGCAATTGTGATGACAGGCGTTGCCGCAACACTCGCAGCCGGACTCGCACTTACCCGAACTAATCAACACCGCAGTGTCGCCGCGAATCTTGCAAGTCAGGAAATGGACACGATTCGCGCGAGTGACTTCTCTGCGCTCGTTGACCGAAGCGTCACTCAAAACGTAGGGGGTATCACTTATACGATTTACCGCTCGCTCACTTGGGTAGCCCACAATGCATCCAATGGTCCATGCGACGGTGTCAATACCACTCCAGAGGTATTACGGGTCCACGTAGGCGTTGATTGGCCACGCAGACGTGGCGCCGCAATTGTCACCAGCGACTCGGTGATCACTCCGCCAATCGGCGCGTACAACCCTCAGACTGGGCACATTGCAGTACGCGTCCTAAACCGCGATGCACAGCCGTCAGCGTTCACAAGCGTTCTCCTAACAGGGGGAACATCTCGCAGCGCGTTGACCAATGCCGAGGGATGTGCCTTCTTCGCCTTTCTCCCTGCAGGGACATACAACGTCACAATGAATAGTGCTGGTTACGTAGATCGACAGGGAAATACCTCCCCTACACAGATCG
>JBAXPT010000246.1:0-2260 GCA_037132095.1 Actinomycetes bacterium | reverse complement strand
TGAGCATAATTTTTCTCCTGTCGATGAAAGGTCCTTAGTAGATACTCTTACTCAACCAGCAGAGAGCTTCGGGGATGGGCATACCCATTTTGGTCCTACTAATGTGGTGAGAATTCTCAAGATTACTGTATAGTCAAATACAGTAGTAGAAAGATTACCCTAAGTGGATGGACCAACTGTGGAAGTATCTGTAATGTGCGCGAGGTTTCGCGGAATTCCGACTCCTGTCATATGCGATGCGATGTATGCCCTCGGAATCCCAGAACAGGTATTGTCGAGCCGTTTGCGGCCGCTTCTCTCTGCAGAGCGTATGGCAGGCGCCGCATATACTCTAAGCGGCCGTGCGATTGAGCCAAAGGTCGGCTGGGACGATGGTATTCCTCGAATCCAGTCGTACCTTCGAATCTTTGAGGAACTTGAATCTGACAGTGTGATTGTGTCAGTCAACCCCAACAGCGCGGTCGGACATTTTGGTGAACTCACCGGTAATGCCGCAAAGGCCAGAGGATGCCAAGGGGTCATTCTTGACGGCAATCTTCGTGACACCGAGGGATTGCTCCGGATCGGCTTTCAGGTGTTCTATTCCGCACTTTCGCCATTGAATGCAATCGGCCGTTGGGAGATGTCAGAGAAACAGATCCCGGTCACTATTGATAAGGTGAGGATTTCGCCTGGAGATATCATCATCGGCGACTTTGATGGTGTAGTCGTAGTGCCACGTGCTGAAGCCGAACGGGTGCTTCTTGAGGCGGAATCCGTTAACGCAGCCGAGGCTAAAGTGCGCGTCGAAGCAGCCCAAGGAATCTCGCCCATGCAAAGCTTAGAGCGTCACGGGCACATCTAATCGCTCAAAAGTAGGTCCGTGCAGCTCCCACAACTCGACCGTCTCCGTTAGAGACCAGAAGCGTACGCCAGCGCTCGAAGACGGCGCACGGGTGCGAAATTCCCAGTTCGAGCACATCGCCGACAGCCAGCAAATCATCATCCGGTACATCAACGTAAAGGTGTTGGTCATTGGCTTTTCTAGGATGCAGCGCTCCTCCCTCACGGACAGAGCCATCGGCGGCATGAACAGCGTTTACAACCGGCAACCCCTCAGAGACAGGAATATCGCGCAAGCCAGCGCCGACGATTGCAAGACCTCTCTCTGGCCTGGAAATAACCGCCGCATATATTCGTAGAGCGGGTGTTAGGAGGGGATGTTCACCTGGTGCGGCGCTCCCGAATGGTGAAGCTTTGTCAAACATTCCGGAGTCGTGTGTTGCATAGCAGCCGCTGCGAATTACAAGTCGACAATCTGTACCCAGAGTCGCGAAGGCATCGATGACTCGGTCGAAATAAATGCTGCCACCTGCACTCGCCAGATGCGGCGCTGACGATTCGATCAGCGGGAGCACTGCTCGGATTGCCGACACCCATGACTTAAGATAATCATCCACGACGGTAAGAAAAGCGACATCGCGTGAGACCCCGAGAATACCTTCATAGCCTTCGACCCCGACAAGTCGTAGTGTCTCCGAGTGGCTCGCGACCGACTCGGCCAAGGAGACCACATCGCCTATGGACCTAACTCCCGTTCGTCCCCCGTGCATTCCGAACTCCACGAGGATGTCTAACCGTCGCATCGAAGCAGATTCGGCCATGGCGTTCGAGAGACGCCGGACTCCCTCCTCGCTATCCACGAGGCAGATAACTTCAAGGTGTTCATGTTGGGCGAGAATTTCGGCGAGACGCTTTGCTGAGTAGATATCCACAACCTCGTTAGCAAGCAAGATGCGGGAGACCCCGAAGGCAACACAAACCTCTAACTGGCTCAAAGTTGCAACGGTGAGCGCCCATGCGCCAGCAGCCAGCTGCTCATTCCAAACCTCGGGGCACATTGTCGCCTTGACGTGCGGGGCGAGTAGGGCACCATGATCGTCCATGTATTTCTGGAAGAGTTCAATATTGGCAATTAGCGCATCGCGGTTTAGAACGAGGTTTGGCAAAGGCACATCTCTTGTCACGAGCCAACCAAGCTCTGCGATCTGGCTAGTTTCACCGTCGAAATCTCCAGGTAGCGATTTCTCAAGGTATTTCACGACTTCTCCACCCATTCTGGTCGTACCAAATGAATGCATTCAGCCAGTATACTCCTCAAAAGTTAAGATTGGACTAACCAATTTGAAGGAAGGGAGTTTCGTGACCGCTAATCGAGAGTTTGTGATTGTAACGGGCGCCGGTGGCGGGATTGGTCGCGGAATCGTCCGACACCTCACTG
>JBAXPT010000245.1:0-2285 GCA_037132095.1 Actinomycetes bacterium | reverse complement strand
TAGCTAATGCGCGCATTGCACTTGAATTCGCAAGGCCACTGGTTACGCGTGCTGCGTACTCGCTCTCCGTTGGTGACCCCGATGCATCTACTCACGCATCAATGGCAAAAGCGCAGGCCTCGGATGCTGCGATGCTTACGTCATCTCATGCGCTTCAATGCCATGGTGCGATTGGATATTCATATGAGTACGACCTACATATGTGGATGAAGCGAGCCTGGGCACTCTCATCATCATGGGGTGATGCAGGTCTCCATCGAGCGCGAGTGGCTAAAGCTGTTCTGTAGAGGCTCGGGCTCTCGTCTAATGCGCTCGCTGCTCAGCCTGTAACCTCTAAGTGCAGCAGTACAGAGCTTGAGAACTTGTTCCGGTATTGCCCTGTAAGTAATTAGATCGACGTCGAGTACTTCTCCAATAATCCTCAAAATAATCAGGAGTCAGAATGCCCGAGGCATACATAATCGATGCGGTGCGCACACCAGTAGGGCGTCGTGGCGGCGGACTTGGGGAGATCCACCCGGCTGATCTTGGTGCGCATGTCATCGCCGAGATAGTTGGGCGCAACGATTTTGACCCCGCTGCAGTAGATGATGTGATCTTCGGCTGCGTCGATGCAATTGGTCCGCAGGCTGGAGACATAGCGCGCACATGCTGGCTCGCTGCCGGGCTTCCGGAGGAGGTCCCCGGCACGACTATTGATCGCCAGTGCGGTTCGTCTCAGCAGGCTGTTCACTTTGCTGCACAGGCTGTGATGAGCGGCACGCAGGATCTCATCGTTGCTGGTGGGGTGCAGAACATGACCATGATCCCGATCTCCTCCGCGATGACACTCGCTCAGCCGATGGGCTTCGACGATCCGTTTAGTGGATCCGCTGGATGGGTATCACGTTATGGGACCCAAGAGGTGAGTCAATTTCGCGGCGCTGAGATGATCGCCGAGAAGTGGGGGATCTCACGAGACGACATGGAGGAGTTCGCTGTTGCATCTCACCTAAAGGCGATCGCTGCACGAGCTGCCGGAAACTTCGAACGCGAGATTGCGCCAATCAATGGAGTTAGCGCCGACGAAGGACCACGTGAGCCGAACTGGGAGAAGATTCGTTCCCTCCCGACGCTTGTTGAGGGTGGGCGCATCACTGCTGCGATGGCGAGTCAGATCTCAGATGCAGCCACGGCGATGATCATCGCCTCGGAGGATGCAGTACGCACACACGGACTCAAGCCACGTGCCCGTATTCATCACCTATCCGTTCGCGGTGGTGACCCGATCATGATGCTCTCAGCACCTATCCCCGCTACTGCATATGCGCTCGGCAAAGCAGGTATGTCGATCGATGAGATAGACGCGGTCGAGATAAACGAGGCCTTCGCATCCGTTGTACTCGCATGGCTTAAAGAGACCGGTGCCGACCCAGCACGCGTCAACCCAAATGGTGGCGCTATCGCACTTGGGCACCCGCTCGGGGCTACAGGGACACGACTCATGACGACTCTTCTCCATGAACTCGAGCGCACAGGTGGGCGCTACGGACTCCAGACAATGTGTGAGGGCGGCGGGCAGGCCAACGTCACCATCATCGAGCGCCTCTAACACTCGCTCTTTATCTTGGCCTCAGGTCTACCCCGTGCGTTTTAGATCAGGCGGCGCTCGCCAAGCCCACCTGGTCTCGACCCCACCTTCTCTCCCAACTTCGCTCTTCACGAGCCTGTAGCCATCATGCGTTTTTTGAAGATGATGTCGTTTGCAGAGCCGCACGAGGTTCTCAAGCGATGCAGCACCTCCCTCGGAGAAAGGTTTGATGTGATCTATCTCGAGGCCGATGCTCATATCGCATGTCGGTACTTGGCAGACACGGTCTCGTTCCTCAACAGCAGTGCGCAATTTGGCAGGAATAGCGCGCCCCATGTGAGCGATTGTTCGTATGTCTGTGCCATCCATCACGAGCAGCTTCAAGAATGCTTCACCGAGATACTCAGTAGCGGTTGCGACTGGTATGGGCCCAACGCCAGCGATCTCGCAGACTTCTCCGTGCTCGGTATGCCCACGCTTTAGTGCATCTATGTCGACGCGAATATTGATCACGGCGTTAGGGCGACTCGACCTCTTCTCCTTGGCGTTCGCACTTGCCTTTGACCCCGAGGCGGCGTTACTAGCCTTCTCGCAGAGTGCCATGAGCGCATCAGCTGCGTAGGCCTCGGGTCTTTCATGTTCTCCACTCTTGCGAGCCGCCTTAAAGATCTCATCCTGTATTGGCTTGAGTGCTGCCATTACTAGCGCACCATTC
>JBAXPT010000244.1:0-2396 GCA_037132095.1 Actinomycetes bacterium | reverse complement strand
GGTTTAAGGTCCAGAGGCGCGCAACTAATGGTGGAATCATCTCTGCTTCTCAGGACGCACTTGAATTAGCGACCGGCGAGTTTGTCTGCCTACTTGACCACGATGATTTGTTGACCAAGGACGCGCTAACCGAGGTCGATCTCATAGCAAGTACCGACCCGAGTCTTGATTACTGCTACTCCGATGAGGATTACCTCTCACCCGATGGCAAGTTCATTAATCCATTTCACAAACCCGATTGGTCACCCGAGAGATTTCGCTCTCAGATGTATACAGGGCATTTCTCAGTAGCCAGGCGTGATCTAGTTATTGAGGTTGGTGGCTTTAGAACTGGTTATGAAGGTTCACAGGACTACGACTTAGTTCTACGGGTCGCCGAGAAGGCGCGATCTATTCGCCATGTTGCAAAGATCCTTTACCACTGGCGGATGATGCCCGAGTCAGTGGCGCAGAATGCTGAGGCGAAGCCGTGGGCTTATGAAGCCGGTCGACGTGCAGTGCAAGATCACTGTGATCGAACCGGGCGCCGTGCAACTGTCGTCGATGGGGTAGTGCCCGGTGTATATCGCGTGCAGCGCGAAATTGAGGGCGAGCCACTGGTGAGTGTTGTTATCCCTACCCGAGGCTCGAGTGCTCGGGTGTGGGGTGTCGAGCGATGCTTTGTTGTCGAGGCTGTTCGTTCACTAGTTGAGCGTGCTCGCTACACAAATCTTGAGATCATTGTCGTGATTGATGCGCCAGCGCCCGCTGGTGTGATCGAGAAACTTGAACGACTCGCGGAAGAGCGTCTCAAAATTGTTTGGTACGACAAGCCCTTCAATTTCTCTGAGAAGGTAAATCTTGGTGCAGCGCATGCAACCGGAGAGCTCATGCTTGTACTAAACGACGACATCGAGGTAGAGACACCAGATTTTATCGAGACGATGATCGGATTGATTCAGGAGGGCGATGTCGCGATGGTTGGGGCAAAGCTCCTCTTCGCTGACGGACGCCTCCAGCACGCAGGCCATCTCTACAATCACGATCCGTTCCATGCGTACTTTGGTTACCCAGCGGATCATCTCGGAGAGTCCTCAGTGCTTGCTTGCCAGAGAGAGACCTCAGGGGTTACCGCTGCGTGCGCGTTGGTCAAGATGTCGATCTGGAACGAAGTAGGTGGATTGACCCCGGAGCTCGCAGCGAATTTCAACGACGTCGACCTCTCTCTCAAGATTCGAGCCAAGGGGTACCGCATCCTCTGGACTCCATATGCCGTGCTATATCACTTCGAGTCGATGACGCGTATTCCCACAGTGAACAAACGAGAACTCGAGATCATGCGCGAGCGTTGGGCGACTCCTCTCAAGAATGATCCGTATCACAACCCAAATTTCGAGCCACTGCGCGACGATTGGGTACTTCGAGCACGGTGAGTCAGAACAACTCGTCTTTTTTGACTTGCTCTGCTCTGATGACGCGTAACATCTGACCTGTGAAACAGGAATTGGTAATCGCGTTAGGCGGGGTTGGGCTTGCACTTTTCGTCCTCTTCATTGCCCGCAAGCACCTCCTGACGCTCCGCTACACAGTCGGCTGGGTTGTCCTCGCAGTCGTGATGACGCTCTCCGCTCTGTTATCGGGATTTGTAGAGCCGCTAGCCAACGCGGTTGGAATGACTGCCACCGGGGTGCTCCTTGCATTGGCATCGGGAACGCTGCTCCTGATCTGCATCCAACTATCGATCTCGGTCTCCGGTCTCTCTTCACAACTCCGCGAACTTATTGAGTCCGAGGCGCTTCTACGTGCACAGGTCGAGGAGATGAATCTCCCAACAAATTCGCCCGAGGAATCTGGCGGATGATTACTCGAGACACGCTTGTAGTCGTTCCTGCCTACAACGAGAGCGCGGCGGTCGGTGATGTGGTGCGAGCACTTCTCGATGCAGGGCTTGACTGCGTTGTTGTCGATGATGGCTCGAAGGACAACACTGCAGAGGTAGCGCGCTCGGCTGGTGCGCATGTTGTAGTGCTTCCCCTAAATCTCGGCGTTGGTGGAGCGCTTAGATGCGGCTTTCGGTATGCAGTCGATCGTGGATATACGCGCGTTGTGCAGTGCGATGCAGATGGTCAACACCCGCCATCAGAGATTGTCCGCCTTCTAGAGGTCCAGGCGCAGGAGAGCGCACACTTAGTAATCGGGAGCCGTTTTCTAGATGGTTCTAGCGATTACGAGATTGGGCGCGCTCGGCGTTTGATGATGCGAGTGCTCTCGGGGATCATTAAGAGGTCAAGTGGGCTGCGATTGAATGACACGACATCGGGATTTCGATGCATCGCAGAGCCTCTACTCAGCGAGTTCTCGGTCTCCTATCCGGTGCATTATCTAGGCGATACTTTTGAGGCCGCTCTTGTTGCAGC
>JBAXPT010000243.1:0-2403 GCA_037132095.1 Actinomycetes bacterium | reverse complement strand
TAGACGCCCTGAACATCATCGTGATCCTCGAGAGCGTCGACTACTCGTAGTACCTGGCGCGCACTTGCCTCATCCTCAAGCTCGATAGATGTAGACGCAATCATCGTTAAATCTGAGCTCTCAACCTTGATGCCTGCCTCCTCTAGTGCAGAGCGCACGACGTGGAGCTCCGTTGGGGGCGTAATAACTTGGAAACCATCACCAGCCTCTGTGACATCCTCTGCACCCGCATCGAGGGCCGCAAGCAATACATCGTCCTCCGTCGAACCAGGACCGATGTGGATCAAACCCTTGCGCTCGAACTGCCATGCCACGGCACCAGGCTCTGCCATAGCGCCGCCATTACGGCTAAAAATATTCTTTATCTCGCTCCCAGTCCGATTGCGATTATCGGAGAGACACTCGACGTAGATCGCTATGCCGTTAGGCGCATACCCCTCATAGTTCATGGCCTCGTATACGACGCCCTCAAGCTCTCCCGTGCCACGCTTGATCGCGTTCTCGATGTTGTCCTTGGGTACCGAGGCCTCTTTGGCCTTCTGTACCTTGGTGCGCAGCCCAGCGTTCGTATCCGGGTCGCCTCCACCAGTTCGAGCCGCTACCTCAATCTCGCGACATAGCCGAGCAAAGAGTTTGCCGCGTGCTGCATCTGCGGCGCCCTTTTTATGCTTGATCGAATGCCACTTCGAGTGTCCACTCATACTTCAGCCTCCTTGAGAAATGCCTCATGAATTCGGAGATCTCCAGAGATCTCCGGATGGAACGTTGAGAACCAGAGCGAACCCTGCCTTGCTAATACCGGTAATCCGTCATGCTCTGCGAGCACCTCAACCATAGGGCCGACCCGCTCAATTGCTGGCGCCCTAATGAATACACCCGGGAACGTACCCCCAAGTAACCCCTTTACGCTCAGATTGGCCTCAAAAGAATCGCGTTGTCTCCCATAAGCATTTCTACGAACCGTAACATCAGCGACCCCGAGCGGGATCTGATCCTCGCGGCCATCCAATACTTCTTTTGCCATAAGGATCAGGCCAGCGCAGGTGCCGAGGGTTGGGAGCCCATCCTTCAATGCATCTGTTAGATGAGCATGCATCCCAGAGGTGCGCAGCAGGTGAGTCATCGTCGTCGACTCCCCTCCCGGCAGAAGAAGTGCGTCAAGACTTAGTAGTTGCTCGGCCGTTCGAACCTCAATTGCATCGAACCCAAGGGCATCTAATACCTCGCGATGCTCACGAAATGCCCCTTGAAGTGCCAGCACTCCGGCCTTCAAGGTGCCTCCGCCCTCTCCTCAGTCGCTGAGATTAAAGACATCGAAACCGCATTAAAAGCCGAGTAAAGGTTCGATCTGAGGAGGCTGCTCGTGGGTGTGATACTCGCCTCGCCTGTTACCAGCCGCGATCGGCGAAGGTTGTCTCGATCGATGCGAGCTCAAGGCCGCGCATTGCATCCCCTAAACCGCGCGAGACCTTCGCTACAACCTCGGGATCAGCATAATGAGTAGTGGCTTCAACGATGGCTCGAGCCATAAGTGCAGGGTCGCTACTCTTGAAAATTCCGCTACCTACGAATACTGCTTGAGCGCCGAGCTGCATTACGAGCGACGCATCAGACGGAGTTGCTATACCTCCAGCACAGAACATCGGAACAGGCAACTCCCCGCGCTCAGCGACCTCTCGTACTAGCTCAATCGGCGCCTGAAGGGTCTTAGCCCATGCGTATAACTCTTCGTCCTCTGCAACGGTTATTTTCTTTATGTCACCAAGGATTGAGCGCAGGTGCCTAACAGCCTCGACGATGTTTCCGGTACCGGCCTCGCCCTTCGAGCGAATTAGCGCAGCCCCTTCAGAGATTCGTCGAAGGGCCTCACCGAGATTGGTTGCACCGCATACAAATGGCGGAGTGAAGCCCCACTTATCAACGTGGTGCGCTTCGTCTGCGGGAGTCAACACCTCGGACTCGTCAATGAAATCGACTCCGAGCGACTCGAGTACCTGAGCCTCGGCGAAGTGGCCGATGCGGCACTTCGCCATCACTGGAATAGTGACCACTGCTTTTATGCCCTCAATCATTGCGGGGTCTGACATCCGTGCGACTCCACCATCACGACGAATATCCGAGGGGACGCGCTCAAGAGCCATCACCGCGGTTGCCCCGGCGTCCTCTGCGATACGAGCCTGCTCTGGATCTACAACATCCATGATCACGCCACCGCGAAGCATCTCCGCGAGGCCGCGCTTTACTCGTGCTGTGCCTATTGATCGTTCGTCAGTCATGTTCTTATGTTACCGGCCCGAACCCTATTGGCTCAGATTGATTAGCCGATCAACATCTCAAGACCAAGAAGTTCAAGACCCTTATAGGAGCGAGTCAGGGCTTAGAAGTTGATTTTGTAGGCATTTT
>JBAXPT010000242.1:0-2405 GCA_037132095.1 Actinomycetes bacterium | reverse complement strand
CCCAGTTCTTCGTTGAGCCTGCGAACCTCTCCCCAGACCACGGCGCGACTAACCGGGTCAAGCCCTGTTGTTGGTTCATCCAGAAACAACACATCTGGGTTGTGCACGAGTGCCGCAGCCAAATCCAACCTGCGTTTCATTCCACCCGAATAAGTACCGACTCTGCGATCGAGGGCCTCGCCCAAATCAATCAATCCAGAGAGAACTTTGAGTCTCGACTCTGTCTCGTTCTTATTGAGTCCGTATAGGCGCGCCTGCAATTTGAGTATCTCTAAACCAGTCTGCTTCGAGTCGAGCGACGCGTCCTGGAGAGCGACTCCGATGTGAAGGCGAACGGTATCTGGGTCTGTTACAACATTGAATCCTGCGACCTCGGCTAAGCCCGCCGTAGGGAGCAGGAGGGTGACCAACATGCGCATGAGCGTGCTCTTCCCGGCACCATTCGGACCGAGGAATCCATAGATCTCTCCACTAGGTACCGCAATATTCACACCGTCTACGGCGGTAGTCTCGCCAAAACTACGCACGAGTCCTTCTGTGCGAATTGCATATGAAGTCATTGGACTCTCCCGGTGTTGAAGAACTCTGTCGCAAACGCGTTCGCCTGTGCTCGGTTCTCTGCAGTCATCGCGATCATGGGCATCTGCCTGTTGGTTCTAATTAAGAACCTCAGTGAGGTTATGAATACTAAAACTGCTCCGACAATATGCAGAGAGACTATGAGCGCAGGGACACCTGTAAAGTACTGCACGTAGCCGATCGCCATTTGAATTACAACAGCACTGAAGAGCAGGGTCAGATCTTTTCTTCTACGGGGACTCACGCCGGTTCTCGATGAGAGGAAGAGTATGTATGCAAGAGTTATGAGCAGAATTATGGCGGCGATGCTATGAATTCTCACAATATCGGTAAGAACAATATTGAATCGTCGCGCCGAACGGTCTCCCGCGTGTGGCCCCGAGTTAGTTGTTACCGTCCCAGCAACTACAACAACGCTCACAAATATAAATTGGAGCAGAGGTAATCGTTGTTCCCATTTGAGTTCAGGCTTGTAACTGCGGCGATCGTCTGGATATCCAGCACGCTCCACAAGTATTACTGCATCAGCTAGGAGGAGCATTGAGAGCAGGAAATGACTCATAACAGCGACAGGGTGCAGGTCTGTTAAAACAGTTATTCCGCCGAGAATTATCTGTGCAATTACTCCCGCTACTAGGCCCAAGGAGAGCCATATGAGATCTCGGCGGCGTGGGCTCCTAAAGAAGGATCCGAGCACAGCGGCCATCACGGCTATGGAGACTGCACCGGTAAAAGTCCGGTTAACAAACTCAATCATTGCGTGATAGGAGGTTGCGTCTCTAGGGGTTAATTGACCAGGTGAGCAGTTTGGCCACGAACTGCAGCCAAGACCTGAGCCGGTAAGCCTGACCGCAGCGCCCGTAACGATGATTACCGCGACCATCAAACAAGCAGCAATGGTGACTCTGCGATAGGTCTCCGGGGAAATTTTCATCGATGTAGATGCTAGGAGAAATAGCTCAATTTGGCGTGGTTGGGAGACTAGGTTTTCACAGATGGAGCACCATTATGACGAGTTCAGTTTCTTAAATGAGAACGCCTCTGAGGTTGGTCTGACGCTTGAGTCCCTCCCGCCTGTTAAGCGCGTATTCGTCGACGTTGACGAGGGTCGCAGACTTGGCGTAATCGTGTGGGGAGACTCAGACCCGGAGATTGTCTTCATCCACGGAGGAGCGCAGAATGCACATACTTGGGACACTGTTGCCCTAGCCCTTGGGCGCAGTGCCATTGCGGTGGACCTACCCGGGCATGGGCACTCAGATTGGCGTGAAGATAGGTCATATTGGCCGGCGCAGAGTGCATCTGACATCGGTGACGTCGTCGAGAAGTTAGCTCCGAATGCTCGCATCGTCGTTGGAATGTCGTTGGGAGGGTTGACCGCGTTGGAGCTCTGCGCGAGTCACCCACATACTGTTCGCGAACTTGTGCTTGTCGACATCACCCCAGGGGTCAATAAAGAGAAAGCCTCTGCTATTACCGCCTTTATCGCCGGACCCGAGTCCTTTAAATCTTTTGATGAATTATTAGAGCGAACCATTCTCTACAACCCAACGCGCTCGGAGTCATCGCTGCGGCGTGGAGTCCTGCACAATGCTGCACCTCAGAGCGATGGAACTTGGGCATGGCGATATGACCGCAACCACCTCCCAGAGGGATCAGATATACCTGAATTTAGAGATCTCTGGGATGCAGTCGAGGCAGTTGGCGTCCGCCTTTCGCTTTTTCGAGGCTCTGACTCCCCCGTCGTCGACGACGCAGATGTAGCCGAACTACTCCGCAGGCAACCCAACGCCAATGTTGTAGTAGTTGAGGGCGCAGGCCACTCC